>DASRQW010000070.1 GCA_035696245.1 Longimicrobiaceae bacterium
CGCCGAGCGCGGAAGCCCTGCACCCAGGGCTTCCGCGCTCGGTCATCCGGCCCGGCGCGGATCGTCACCCTGTGCTGTGCCGCACGCCTCGTCCCGCCTTCCAAACGCCCGCTCCACGCCCTCCGGGTACGACGCGGCACCACGGAAACAGCGACCTTGCAGAAGAGTCCAACCGCCCCGCAGCGCAGCGTGCTCGACGCGAACCCCATCGTCCGACAGATCCTGGTGGACGGCATCGTCCGCGACGCGGCGGGCACCGAGCTCCCCGCCGGCTCCAACATCTCCATCGAGCACGCGGAGGCGCTCCGCCGTGCCGTGCTGGAGCAGCGGCCGCGCACGGTGCTGGAGGTGGGGATGGCGTACGGCACGAGCAGCCTGGTCATCCTTACCGCGCTCGACGAGATCGGCGAGGGCGGGCGGCTGGTCACGGTCGACCCGTACCAGGGCACGTCGTGGCAGAGCATCGGCCGGCTGAACGTGGAGCGCGCGGGCTTCGCGGCGTCGCACACGCTGCTGGAGGCACCGGACTACCTCGCCCTTCCGAAGCTGCTGGAAGACGGGCTGCGGGTGGAGATGGCGTACGTGGACGGCATGCACACGTTCGACTACACGCTGCTGGACTTCTTCTACGTCGACAAGATGCTGGAGGCGGGCGGCCTGGCGGGGTTCAACGACTGCGGCATGTCTGCCGTGGACCGCGTGCTCAAGTACGTCGTCTCGCACCGGAAGTATGCCGAAGTGCCGGTGGTGCCGCGCCGCTACCAGGGCCGGAACGCCGCCGTCTCCGCCGTGCGCCGCGTCCTCAACCGCCCCACGAACGACCGCTACTTCCGCAAGCTGGAAGAGTGGGAGCCCGCTTGGAACTTCTACGCTCGCTTCTGACCGGCGCTCCCGCGTGAAGCATCGGTTCCCCTCCGCCGGGGCGAGCCGAGCTCTTCGGAAAGCGGACAAGAGTTTTGACGAGTCGACCGTTCGTCCGCAGCCGGTTGCGCGGGGATGGACGCGCACGCGGAGCGGCGGTCCGGCGGCGCTTCCGTCGCGGCGGTTGACCGGCGTCGGCGGGGCGTCGTAGGTTGACGCCCGAACCGACCACCGGAGAGGCGCCGTGTCCGACAAGTTCCCGAACCTGACCGTCATCGACCACCCGCTGGTCTGCCACAAGCTCAGCGTGCTGCGCCAGAAGGACACCTCCAAGAAGAAGTTCAAGGAGCTGGTGGACGAGATCGCCATGCTCATGGCGTACGAGGTGACCCGCAACCTGCCCGTGCAGGAGGTGGAGATCGAGACGCCGCTGGAGGTGACGCGGCAGAAGATGCTCTCCGGCAAGAAGCTGACGGTGGTGCCCATACTGCGCGCCGGGCTGGGGATGGTGGAGGGCGTGGTGCGGCTGATGCCGTCGGTGCGCGTGGGCCACATCGGCCTGTACCGCGATCACGACTCGCTGCAGCCGGTGGACTACTACTTCAAGATCCCTCCCGCGCCCGAGTCGCGCGACTTCATCCTGCTCGACCCCATGCTCGCCACCGGCGGCTCGGCGGCGGCGGCGGTCGCGTCGCTCAAGAAGCGGGGCGCCACGCGCGTGCAGTTCGTCTGCCTCGTCGCCGCGCCCGAGGGCGTGAAACGGATGCTGGACGAGCACCCGGACGTGAAGGTGTTCGCCGCGGCGCTGGACGACGGGCTGGACGAGAACGGCTACATCCGCCCCGGCCTGGGCGACGCGGGCGACCGTCTGTTCGGCACGCGCTGACGCCGGGGTTCCGCCCGGCCCCCGGCGTGCATAGATTCCGCCCCGGCACACGGTGGAATCCCGGCCGGCGGCACCACGCCGCGCCCGCGGGCCTGTAGCTCAGGCGGTTAGAGCAGTCGACTCATAATCGATCGGTCGTGGGTTCGAGCCCCACCAGGCCCATCATCCCCAAGCGCCCGCCACGCGGGAGCTTGGGGATCGTGCTTCCGCCGGGGACCGGCTTCTGCGGGGGAGGTGCGCGGAGGCGCCGATCCCGCCCGGTGCCCAACGGATCGGGGGGCGGCGGTGTCTTGAGGTGCGGGAGCGAGGCGGACCGTGTGGAGGCCGCGATGTGACACGCACGGGAGGCCGCTCGTCTACCCCGGCGGATGCATGGGTTCCCAAGCGGCGAGCGCGGCACGCAACGTCCGAATCCGTATGTGACGGCATGTAACTGCCGCAGCACGAACGTGCAAACGAGCTTTCGGCTTGCGTGGCGGGGCGTATCCAGTGTATTCTTCACGCGCCGCGCGAGGAGGTTTTCACGGACCTCCGCCAGATCCGAAAAGAGCACCCCGGCCGCGAGGCCGGTCCGCAGAGCCAGGGGTCTCCCGCAGACAGCCCAGCCGCCGGAGGCCGAGCGCCGGTCCCGCCTCTGCCGTATCCATAGAAGTCTCGCCCGCCGCGGTGGCCGCACCTGGTGCGCGCGCCCCCCGGGCACGGACCGCCCGAGCGCTTCGCCGCGGTCCGGCGCCATCGCCTTTCCTGTATCGCCGGAGTTTCCACATGCCATCTGAGCCCAGCACGCCGGTCGCCAAGAGCAGCGCTGAAGCTGCGACCGAGCGGACGCCTTCCGCCGCTTTCTGGGGCGGGCGGCGCGTGCTGGTGACGGGCGGGGCCGGCTTCCTGGGCTCGCACGTGGTGGAGCGCCTGAACGCCCTGGGCGCCGAGGTCTTCGTGCCCCGCAGCGGCGACTACGACCTGACCGAGCAGGACGCCGTGCGCCGCCTGTATGCCGACGCGCGGCCGGACGTGGTGCTCCACCTGGCCGCGGTCGTCGGCGGCATCGGCGCGAACCGCGACAACCCCGGCTGGTTCTTCTACGCGAACATGGTCATGGGCGCGCTCATGATCGAAGAGGGCCGCCGCGCGGGCGTGGGCAAGTTCGTGCAGCTCGGCACCATCTGCGCCTATCCCAAGCACACTCCGGTGCCGTTCCGCGAAGAGGAGCTGTGGAACGGCTACCCCGAAGAGACCAACGCGCCCTACGGCATCGCCAAGAAGGCGCTGCTGGTGCAGCTCCAGGGCTACCGGCAGCAGTACGGCTTCAACGGAATCTACCTGCTGCCGGTCAACCTGTACGGCCCCCGCGACAACTTCGACCCGCACAGCAGCCACGTCATCCCTGCGCTGATCCGCAAGATGGTGGAGGCGAAGGACGCCGGGGCGAACGAGGTGGTGCTGTGGGGTACCGGCGAGGCGTCGCGCGAGTTCCTGTACGTGGACGACTGCGCCCGCGCGATCCTGCTGGCGGCCGAGCACTACGAGGGCGCCGAGCCGGTGAACGTGGGCACGGGCGGCGAGATGAGGATCCGCGAGCTGGCCGGCACCATCGCCGACGCGGTCGACTTCGGCGGCCGCCTCTCTTACGACGCGACGAAGCCCGACGGGCAGCCGAGGCGCTGCCTGGACACCAGCCGCGCGCTGGACGAGTTCGGCTTCCGCGCCCACGTGCCCTTCGACGAGGGGCTGCGGCACACGGTGGAGTGGTTCCGCGAGACGCGGGCGGCCGCCGCTCGCCCGCTGGTGGCTGCCGCCGGTGAGTGAGCTGCCGCTGTCCCTGCTCGCGGCGGCGTTCGCCACCGCGCTCCTCGCCTCGTTCTTCCTGACCCCGCGGGTGATCCGCGGCGCGGAGAAGCGCGGCCTCTTCGACGATCCGTCGGCCCCGCGCCGCGTCCACTCGTCGCCCGTCCCGCGCCTGGGCGGCCTGGCCGTGTTCGCGGCCATGCTCATCGGCCTGGGCGCCGCGAAGCTGGTGGCGCCGCACGGGCTGATGGTGGGCACGCGCCTCTACGTGGGCTTCCTCGCGGGCGCCGCGATCCTGCTCGCCGCCGGCCTGGTGGACGACATCCGCGGCATCCGCCCGGCGACGAAGATGGCGGCGCAGGTGGCGGCGGCGCTGGTCGTCTACGCCTGCGGCTTCCGCATCGACCTGCTCACGCTGGGCGGCGCGACGTACCTTGCCACGGGCTGGCTGTCGCTGCCGCTCACGGTGCTGTGGATCGTGGGCGTGACCAACGCGTTCAACCTGATGGACGGGCTGGACGGCCTGGCCACCGGCATCGCCATCGTGGCGCTCACCGCGTCTGCCGCGGTGGCGCTGGCCATGGGGGCCGACGGGCTGCTGCTTCCGTCCGTGGCCCTGCTGGGCGCCCTGCTGGGCTTCCTGCGCTACAACTTCAACCCGGCGCGCATCTTCCTGGGCGACTCGGGCAGCCTGTTCGTGGGCTACATGCTGGCCGTGCACTCGGTGCACAGCTCCATGAAGAGCGCCACGGCGGTGCTGGTGATCGTGCCCCTCTTCACGCTGGCCCTCCCCCTGCTAGACACGCTGCTCGCCATCCTGCGCCGCTGGCTGCGCGGGGTTCCGCTCTCCAGCGCCGACCGGCGCCACATCCACCACCGCCTGCTCGAGGTGGGGCTCACCCACCGCCGCACGGTGCTGGTGCTGTACGCCGCCACGAGCATGCTGGCCTCGGTGGGCCTGCTCGTCGCCTTCACGCCCTCGCGGAACGTGGGGCTGATCGCGGCCGCGGGCGGCACGGTGTCGCTCGTCCTGCTCCTCGCCGCGCTGTCGCACCTGGATTACCACGAGTTCACCGAGGCGGGGGCGGTGATCGCCCGCGCGCCGGCCAAGATGCTGAAGGTGATCCGCGACCGCATCCACGCCCGCGACATGGCCGCGGTGCTGGCCACCGCGGAGTCGCTGGAGCAGGTGAACGCCGTGCTGGCCGACAACGCGGAGAACTTCGGGTTCCTGCACATGGAGGTGTGCTCGGAGCATCGCGAGAACCCGCGCGCCGCGCGCTCGCGGGCCGGGCAGCATCGCCGGCATCGCATGTGGAAGCTGGACTACCCCGTGGCGCTGGAGGACGTGGAGGACGAGGAGCCGCTGGTGCTGCGCATCCGCTGCGACGTGGACGACGGCTTCCGTCCGTACGGCGCCGAACGCGTGGCCCGCATCCTCGCCCCCGCGATCCAGGATTGGCTGACCGCGCGCGCCGCCAACGGGGTGGTGGAGGACGAGATGGTGGAGGACGACATCCACGGGGCAGTGCCGCTGCAGCCCGTGCTGTGGCACGCCGAGAAGGGCGCCGCCGTCCGGAGCACCATTGCCGGCTGAAGTGGCGCGGGCGGAGGGCGAGGTGGTGCGCGTGGAGCGGCAGCCCGAGAAGCCCCGCCTGCCCGGACGGCTGAGCGGGGCGGTCGTGTGGACCGCCGGATCGTTCGCGGCGGTGCAGGTGCTCACGCTTGCCCGTGGCGTGGTGCTGGCGCGCATCCTCACGCCCGAGGACTTCGGGATGTACGCGCTGGGGATGGCGGTGGTGGGCTTCGTGGCCACGCTGGGCAACACGGGCATCAGCACCTTCGTCACGTACCAGCAGGACGACGCCGACCGCTACGCCGCCTCGAGCTTCTGGATCAGCGCGGCGCTGGGCCTGGCGATGATGGTTGTGCTGGCCGGCGTGGGCCCGCTGATGGGACGGCTGTACCACCTGCCGCGCCTGCCGCTGCTGGTGTGGTGCCTGGCTCCCGGCCTCTTCCTCCAGTTCATCAGCGGCGTGCACACGGGCATGCTGCGGCGGCGCATGCGCTTCGGGGCGCTGGCGGCCATCACCACCACCACCAACCTGGTGCTCTTCGCGGTCGCCGCGCTGCTGGCGCGGGCGGGCCACGGGTACTGGGCGCTGGTGTACGGCGCGCTGGTGAGCAACGCGCTGGGCCTCGTCCTGGTCGCCTTCGCGACGAAGTGGATCCCGCCGCTGCGCCTGCACACCGAGCTGTGGCGCGACATCTCGCGCTTCGGGCTGATGTTCGTGGGCGCGTCGCTGGTGTGGTTCGTCCTGCTGAACCTGGACAACTTCCTGGTGAGCAAGGTGCTGGGGGTGAGCGCGCTGGGCATCTACTCGGTGGCGTACAACTACGCCATGCTCCCGTCGGTGGCCGTGGCCGCGGTGGCGAACATGGTGGTGGGGCCCGCGCTGGGCGCCGTGCGCGGCGAGCCGGCGCGCTTCCGCGACCTGTACGTGCGCAGCAGCATCGCCACGGCGCTCACCGCCGCGCTGGTGGGCACGGTGCTGGTGGCCTCGGCCCCGGACCTGTTCCGCCTGGCGTTCGGCGCCAAGTGGGACGCGGCGGTCGTTCCCTTCCAGATCCTGGTGGTCTACGGGGTGCTCCGCACCTTCTTCCCGGACGTGCTGCTGCCGCTGGGGAAGGTGAACGTGAGCTTCTGGCTGGGCGTGGTCACGCTGCCCATCGTGGTGGCGGCGATCCTCGCCGGCACGCGGTGGGGAATGGTGGGCGTGGCCGTGGCGGCGTGCGCCAGCCTGGGCGTGAGCACCTTCGCCTATCTGCCCGTGATCTCGCGGCTGGTGGGCGTACCGCCGTCGCGGATGTTCTGGATCGCGGCGCGCGTCCTCGCCGCCGCATGCACCGCGACCGCCGCCGGCTGGGCGCTGCGCGTGCACGAGGCAGGCGCCGGCGTGGCGCTCCTGCCGCGGCTGGCCTCCGTCGTGACCCTCAGCGCCGCCCTCTTCGCCCTGCTGGCCGCGCTGCTCTTCCCGCACCTGCGGCAGTCGTTGTCGGCGCTGGTGCGCCCGGCCGGCGGCCGCTCCCTGACCCTGGACCCCGCAGACGCGGGCGCACCGGGGCGCTGACACTTCCCGATGCGATCCATGGTCAAGCAGGTCCTGCGTTTCTGTGCCCCCGCCGGCGTGCTGGAGGTGCTCCGCGCCAAGCGCGCCTTCGACCGCATCGCGTTCGGCAGCGGCAGCGCCTGGCGCGCCGCGCTCTCGCCCACGCTGCGCGAGATGCTGGAGTCGTCGCGCCTGGGCTCCGTGCCGCTGCGGCTGCTGGGCGAGCGCGCGCTGTTCGTGGACGTGGGCGCCAACGTGGGCGCGTGGAGCGAGGCGGCGCTGCGCCTGCTGGGCCCCCGCCGTCTGATCGCGGTGGAGCCCGCGCCCGAGCCCTTCGCCGAGCTGAAGGCGCGCGTAGGTGCCCGGCCCGGCGTGACGCTGCTCCAGTGCGCCGTGGGCGCCGAGGAGGGCACGGCGATGCTGCACCGGATGGAGCGCTCGGAGTGGAACTCGCTGCTGCCGCTGTCCGACCAGGTGGGCGACTACTATCCCACCGTCGCGGAGAAGGAGCCGCTTCCGGTCAGGGTCGCGCCGCTGGACGCGCTGCTCGCGGGCGAGGAGCACATCGACCTGCTGAAGGTGGACGTGCAGGGCGGGGAGTGGGCGGTGATGGACGGCGCGCGAGAGACGCTGAAGCGCACCCGCGTGCTGATGCTGGAGACCAACTTCGTCTCGCACTACCGCGGAGACACGCTGTTCGTGGACCTGCACCGGCGCATGACGGACGAGTTCGGCTTCGAGCTGTTCCGCATCGCCAACCCGCACCACAGCCGCGAGGGCAAGGTGCTGTACGCCGACGCGGTCTACGTGCGCCGCGAGTCCGCCGCGTAGCTTCGCCGGCGGCGCCGCGCGTTCGGGAGATGCGGGCACAGCATCCTCCTTCGACCGCGAAGGGTGACGGGGAACGGTAGCGGCGGATGCGCATCTCCCGACGGATGGCCGGCGTTCCGCTGAAGGGCGGGAGCTGGCCGAAGAAGGCTCGCGGGCCGCGGCTCGCATCCCATCCCGCCGCCGCCGTTCGGGCCGCGGGAACGTAGGCGTTCCACCGGCACGCGAACGGAGTCGTGGCAGCGAGCGATCTGCAGGGGGACGTGGTGACCGGCGTGGATGAACCAAGCGCTTCGGGAGATGCGGTGGGCACCCGCCCGGCGTCCGCCGAACTTGCTCAGGCCGAGTCGGGTGCCGTGCTCGCCGTCACGGGGTTCCCGCCCAAGCTGGACCATCCCAACGGCTTCTCCGCACGGGCGAACCGGCTGCTGACCGCCGTGGCGCGGCGTTGGCCGCTGGACGTGGTGGCGGTGCACGCGGGAGATGCGGACTGGACGGCGGACACCTTCCTGCCGGACGGCTTTCCCGTTCGCCGGTTCGCTTGCGAGACGCCGGGGCCGAACCCGCTGAACGCCGCCGGGCCCGCGGGTGCCGCGCGCAGGGCGATGCACTACCTGGCGGGCCGCCTGCCGTACGGCTCGCACCCGCGGCGCCTGCGGACGCTCGATGCGCGGCTGCGGGCGGAGCGGCCGGCGCTGGGGCTCTTCTTCCTGCCGCACACGGAGCACCTGTCGCTCGCGCTTCCCCCTGGCGTGCCGGCCATCTGCGTGGTGGAAGAAGGGTTCGAGCGCGCGATGGACTGGACGGTGCAGGACGCTGGGCCGCTCCGGCGGCTGCTGATCGCAGGGGAGCACGCGCGGATCGCCTCGCTGCACCGGCGAGTGGCGGCGCGCGGCGGCCGGTTCGTGGTCATCTCCGATACGGAGGCGGACTGGCTGGCCCGGTCGGTGCCGCCCGGGCGGATCACCGTGATCCCGCACGGGGTCGACTGCGGCTACTTCGCCCCGATGGACGCACCGGCCGAGCACGACGTCGCGGTCTTCGGACAGCTCGGCGAACCGCGGGTGTACGAGCCTGCGGTGGAGCTGTACGCACGGATGCGGGACGCGGGGCTGCGCTGGGCCTTCGTGGGGCGCAATCCCGCCCTGGAGGTCGCGGCACTCGCTTCGCCGCAGGTGACGGTGACGGGGATGGTGCCCGACGTGCGGCCGTTCTACGCCCGCAGCCGTGTCGCGCTCGTTCCCACGCGCATCGGCACGGGGGTGAAGACGACGGTGCTCCAGGCTTGGGCGATGGGCCGGCCGGTGGTCGCCACGCCCTTCGCCCTCACCGGGCTTCCCGCCCGCCCGGGCGAGAACGTGCTGGTGGGCGAGACGGCCGACGAGCTGGCGGCGCACGTCGCCGGCCTCCTCGCCTCTCCGGACCTGGCGGGGCGCGTGGGGGATGCGGGGCTGCGCACCGTGCGCGAAGAACGCGACACCCGGCTGCTCGCGGAGCGCTTCGCGGACCTCTGCGCGGAAGCGATGGAGTCCCAGCGGGGCTGATACCGCCGCTGCGGTGTACGGATGCCGGCCGCCCGCACCAACCGGCGAAAAGCGTGGCCGAATCGCGGAGGTGCGGGGTATCGACTCGTCTCCCCGCTTCGTTCGAATCGGATGGAGCGGCCGGTGGCCGAACGTGTACTGTAGAGCTCTAACCAGGTTCGTGGATGCGCATTGCGCACGTGGTCGGTTCGGGAGAGAAGGTGCTGGGCGGGCGCGAGACGCACATCCAGCGCTTCGCCCAGGAGTGCCTGCGCATGGGGCACGAGACGCTGCTGGTCTCCGACGCGGAGGTCCGCTCGGGGGGCGCGGCGGCACTGATGGGCTTCGGAACGGACGCGGGCGGCGTGCCCGTGGGTCCCGACGTGGTGCTCCTCCACTCGCGCGACAGCTGGCAGCTCACCGGCGAGATTGAAGGCGTGGCTCCGCTCTTCGCGTGGGTGCACGACCAGTCGTTCGTCTGTCCCGCGTCCATCTCGTGGTCGCGCACCACGCACCGCGCCTGCGACCGGGCCCTGGGCGCGGCGTGCGTGAGCGGCGCCTACACGCGGCGCTGCAACGCGCGGCGGCCGGACCGCAACCTCCACAACTACCTCCAGGTCCGCCGCACGCTCTCGGGCGTGCCGAGCTTGACCGGTGTGATCGTGGCGTCGGGGTACATGGCGCGGCGGCTGGCGGCGGGCGGCGTGCCCGAGCACCTTCTGCACGTCCTGCCGTACTTCGTCCCGCTGCCCGAGGCAGCGCCGCCGGCGGAAGAGTCGCCGGAGCGCATCCTGTACGTGGGCCGGCTGAACGAGACCAAAGGCGTGGACGTGCTCATCTCCGCGCTCGCCCTTCTCCCCAGCCGGTACACGCTCCACATCGCGGGCGACGGATACGCTGCCGGAACGCTCCGCGAGCACGTGCGCGGCTGCGGGATCGCGCCGGAGCGGGTGACGTTCGGCGGATACGTGACGGATGCGGCCGTGATGGACGCGGCGTACCGCGAGGCCGCGGTGCTCGCCTTCCCGTCGCTTTGGCCGGAGCCGTTCGGCATCGTGGGGATCGAGGCGATGAGCCACGGCAAGCCCGTGGTGGCGTTCGACGTGGGCGGCGTGTCGGACTGGCTGGACGACGGGCGCGTGGGCCTGCTCGCCCGCCCCGGCGACGCGGCCGACCTGGCCGCGAAGCTGCTCGCGCTCATGGAAGACCCCGCCCGCCGCCGCGAGCTGGGCGAGCGCGGACGGGCGCGCGTGGCCGACCTCTATTCGTGGCCGGCGCACTGGGACGGGTTCGCGGGCATCGTGGCGGGCGTGGGAGTATGAGGGTCGTGCTGGTAGAGCCCTGGCGCTCCGGCGGCACCGCCCGCTACGCGGCCGACCTCTGCGCCGGCCTGGCGCGGACCGCGTCGCCGGGAGACGACGTGCATCTCGTGGCGCCGGAGGACTTCCCGTTCCCGGCGGACGGGTATGCGCTGCACGGCGTGATGCCGGAGCTGAAGGGCGCGCCCGGCGCGGGCAAGCTCGCCAGCCTGGCCGTGCTCGCCCGCCGCCGGTTCCTTCAGGGCCGGCGCGCCGCGGCGGAGATCGGCCGGCTGCGCCCGCAGGTGGTGCACGTGCTGGGGACGTCATCGGCCAGCCCCGCGGTGCTTCGGGCGGCCCGGGCGATGGGCGCGGCGGTGGTCGTGACCGTCCACGACATCCCCGGCCAGCCGGGCCTGGGCCAGCGGGTGTTCACCTTCTGGAGCCGGCACTTCGTGCGGGCGGCGCGCGTGGTGGTGCACGGCGCGTGGATGCGCGAGCGCCTGGCGCGGCGCTACCCGCGCGTGGCGGAGCGCACCGCGGTGATCCCGCTCGGCAGCTACCAGTACGGGCCGCCGACCGCCCCCGCGGCGGAGCTGCGGGCGCGCTTCGGCCTCCCGGCCGGCGCGCCGGTGGTGCTCTTCTTCGGCTCGCTGCGGCGCAACAAGGGGCTGGAGGTGGCCATCGAAGCGCTGGCGGCCGATCCGGCCGGCGAGCCGCACCTGTTCGTGGTGGGCGACCGCGCGGCGGCGAGCGAGCCGTCGGCCGAGTGGTATCGCGGCCTGGCGGCGGAGCGCGGAGTGGAAGCGCGCACGCACTGGGTCACTCGCTACGTGGACGACGCCGAGGTGCCCGACGTCTTCGCCTGCGCGGACGCTGTGGTGTTACCTTACATGCGTTCCTTCGCCGGGCAGAGCGCGGTGCTGAGCATCGCCGCGGCGTACGGGGTGCCGGTCATCGCCAGCGACGTGGGCGAGATCGGCCCCACGGTAGGGGCGCAGCGACTCGGCACGTGCGTCACGCCCGAGCGGCCGGCGGAGCTCGCCGCCGCCTTCGCCGCCGTCCGGCCGCTGCGCGAGCGCCGGCCGGCACCGGCCGCGGCGGGCACGGGAAGCTGGACGGAGATGGGGCGCGCCCTGTGGGAGCTGTACGGATCCACGCTGGAGAGCGCGCCCGCTCGCGCGGCAGTCCCCGCGCGACGCTCGCGGGACGCGATGGAGGTGGGTTCGTGACGACCGCCGGGCATCTTCCGCGTCCGTTGGATACCGTCCATGATCCCCGCGTCGCCGTCTCCGAGGAGGAGCGGGGGGCGAGCAGCCTCCCCATGGCCGGCATTGCCGGAATTCGGATGGGGGCTCGGGAGATGCGAGGTGTCTCGTCCGCATCTACCGCCCGTCCTGTCGGGCAGATCGATGCGCGCCTGGTCATCTCTGCCGATCGTCCGCTCGTTCGCGGCGCGGATGCGGAGGTGAGGGCGTGAAGCGCGGCGGCGGCACGGAGGTGACCCGCGTCGCGCTCCTGCTGGCGCGGCTGGCCGGCTACAGCCTCTCGTGGCTCCGCGAGCTGAAGGCGCGGCACGGGGTGGAGCTGCTGGTGGTGCACCACCAGCCGGAGAAGGACGCGCCGTTCCGCTTCGGGGACCTGGGCTGGATAGACCGGCGCGTGGTGCTGGACGGCGAGAAGGCCGACGATATCGCCCGCATCGTCCGCTCGTTCGCGCCGCAGGGGCTGTACGTGACCGGCTGGTGGGAGCCCGCGTACGTGGCCGCAGCGCGAGAGCTGCGGCGCGACGGCGTGGCCGTGGTCGCCGGGGTGGACGGGCAGTGGCGCGGCACGGTGCGCCAGCACGCGGGATCGCTGAGCGCCGCGCGCTACCTGCACCCGTGGGCCGACGCGCTGTGGGTGCCGGGCGACCGCCAGGCGCACTTCGCGCGGCGGCTGGGCTACGCCGGCACCCGCTGCTGGCACGGACTGTACGCCTGCGACTGGGACCGCTTCGCCGTGCCGGACCCGGCGGCCGTCCACCGCGAGGAGGCGTTCCTGTACGTGGGCCGCTACGTGCCGGAGAAGGCGTTCGGCGACCTGCTCGACGCGTACGCTGCCTACCGCGCCGCGAGCGCCGACCCGTGGCCGCTGTACTGCGCCGGGGCCGGGCCGCTGCGGGACATGCTGGAGGGCCGGCCCGGCGTGGTGGACCTCGGCTTCGTGCAGCCGGACGCGCTGCCCGCGCTGCTGCGCGACAAGGCGTCGGCGTTCGTGCTGCCCAGCCGCTACGAGCCGTGGGGCGTGGCGCTGCAGGAGGCCGCCGCGTCCGGGCTTCCGCTGGTGGCGTCGGACGGGTGCGGGGCGGCCGTGCACCTGCTGCAGGACGGGCTGAACGGCTGCCTGTTCGAGGCGGGCAACCCGGCGGACCTGGCGCAGTGCCTCCTGCGGGTGGCGTCGCTGGCGCCGGAGCGGCGGGCCGAGTGGGGGCGCGCGAGCTTCGAGCTGTCGCGCCAGTTCACGCCGCGGCGCTGGGCCGACACCCTGGTGGAGGGCTTCGGGCGGATGCTGCGGCAGCGGGCCGGCGCCGTACCGGCCGCCCAGCCGGAGCGGGCGCTACAGGCGCGCTGACGGGCAGGGGCCGGACGGGCTCCCGCCGTATCTCAACCGTTGGACTGACTGCATGCCGTACCGCTCGCGCTTCTATCCCGAGAGCGACTTCGGAGGGTTCACCGACGTCGACGGGACGGTCGCGTTCTTCATGCGCGTGAACGCCCTCCTCACCCCCAACGCCGTGGTGGCCGACGTGGGGTGCGGCCGGGCGCAGTACGCCGACGATCCCGTGGCCGTGCGCCGCCAGCTGCGCGTGCTTCGCGGCAAGTGCCGGCGCGTGGTGGGCATAGACGTGGACCCGCGCGCCGCCGAGAACCCGTACGTGGACGAGTTCCACCTGCTCACGGGCGCGCGCTGGCCGCTGGACGACGCGTCGGTCGACCTGTGCCTGTGCGACTGGGTGGTGGAGCACGTGGCTGACCCGGACGCCTTCTTCTCCGAGGCCGCCCGGGTGCTCAGGCCCGGCGGCCATCTCTGCATCCGCACCTCCAACGCGGCCAGCTACGTGGGCCTCGCCGCGCGGCTGGTTCCGGGCCGCCTGCACGCGCGGGTGCTGGGCCGGGTGCAGGTGGGGCGGCAGGAGGAGGACGTGTTCGAGACCTCGCACCGCGCCAACACGCCCCGCCGCCTGCGCCGCTACCTGGCCCGCCACGGCTTCGGGCGGCACGCGGTGTACGGGTACGAGGCCGAGCCGGCCTACCTCTCCTTCAGCCGCATCGCGTACTGGCTGGGCGTGCTGCACCAGCGCTTCATGCCGCGGCCTTTCCGCGTCAGCCTCTTCGCCTTCGCCCGCCGCGACGGCACGCCGGAGGCGGTCTCGCCCAAGTCCGAGACTGCGTCCGCCATCCCCTCCGCGTCGCTGGGGACGGCCGATTCGCGGTCCGCCACGTCCGGGGCATGCGAGACGGTCCGGACGCACGAGGCCGAGGTGGGGCGATGAACGGCGGCGCGGCGGCGATGCGGCGCCCGGTGCAGGCCCGGCGCGGGCCGGGGCAGGCGCCCATGCGCGGGCGCGGCGTGGCGTACATGCCCGCGCTGATCTTCGTCACCTCCCTCGTCCTGATCCTGGGCCACACCGCGCCGCTCCAGTACAGCGGGACGTTCGGCGCGGTCCGGTGGGTGCTGCTCGCCATCTACTGCGTGCTGCTGGTCACGCGCGCCGCCGTCCGCCACGGGCTCCGCAAGGCGCGCGCGGCCGACGCGGTGATCGCGCTCTTCCTCGCGCTCGCCGTCAGCTCCACGCTGTACTCCATCGCACCCAGCCTCACGTGGCAGCGCGGCGCCTCGGCGATCCTGCTGTACGTGGCCGTGTTCTGGACGCTGTGGGACTACGCCGATGCGGCCGGCGAGGCCGCCCTCCTCCGCCCCATCGTCACCGCCGCGGTGGTGATGCTGCTCGCGAGCGTGGCGCTGATCGCGCTGCCGGGGATCTCGTTCCAGCGCGACGGCCGCTTCCGCGGCGCCCTGTCGAACCCCAACGCGCTGGGGCTCATCACCGCCATCCTCTTCCCCCTGGTGCTCACCACCGCGCTGCGGCACCGGCGGGCGGTGACCGTGGGGGTGCTGGGGACCTTCGGCCTCTGCCTCCTGCTCTCCGGCTCGCGGACGGGCGCGGTGGCGTGCGTGGCGAGCAGCCTCTACATCCTGCTGCGGCAGCGCTCTTGGAAGGGGGCGCTGATGGTGGTGTGGATCGCCACGCTCGGCTACCTCTTCCTGAGCATCGAGCCGGGGAGCAACCCGTTCTCGGACCACGCCGTCTCACGCCTGGACCCCACCGCGGGCCTGGGCACGGGCAGCGGGCGGCTGGAGGCGTGGAGCGTGGGCTGGCCGCGCATCCTGGAGAGCGCCGCGCTTGGCCACGGCTTCGGGACGGAGGACCTGATCTTCGCGGCCGAGGGCGGCCACCTCAAGGAGTCGCTGGGCCTCCACCTCCACAACTCCTACCTGGGCATGATGTACCAGCTGGGGTTCGTCGGCACGCTGCTCTTCTTCCTGCCGCTCATCTGGCTGGCGGGGCAGCAGATGTGGTGGATGGTCACGCGGCCGGTGCCCGGCGCCACGCTGCCGTACGAGGCGGTGCTCATCAGCGGCCTCATCTGCTGCCTGTTCGAGAGCTGGATCTACGCCGCGGGCAACGCCTTCGCCTTCCCGTTCTGGATCTGCGTGATGCTGCGCATCCGCGGCGCCTCCCCGGGAAGCGCGGCCGCGGCTCCCGCCCGCCCCGCCAGGCAGGCGGCGCGGGGCCAGCCGCGTCCGGGCGAGCGGCCGGGGCGCTGGGCTGCGCGTCCGCCCGAGCTGCTGCTGCGCGCCACCGGCACGCCGCCCGAGCAGGCGGCGTACGGCGCCGCCCCGGGCGACGACGGGGAGCGCGGCTGATGTGCGGCATCTCCGGCGTGCTGGGGGAGGGAGGGGCCGCGCAGGCCGCCCAGCGCATGTCGCGCGCGCTGCGGCACCGCGGGCCTGACGGCCACGCGGCCGAGGCCGTGGCGGACGCGGGAGGCTCGCCGTGCGGGGTGCTCAACCACGAGCGGCTGGCCATCATCGACCCGTCGCCCGCGGGCCGGCAGCCCATGCACACGCCCGACGGGCGGTACACCATCGTCTACAACGGCGAGGTCTACAACTACGCGGCCCTGCGCGACTCGCTGGCGGCCGAGGGCGTGGAGTTCGCCGGCCACAGCGACACCGAGGTGCTGCTGCTGGGCTGGGCGCGCCACGGCCGCGCCTTCCTGGAGCGGCTGCGGGGGATGTACGCCTTCGCCGTGTGGGACCGGGACACGGCCACCGCCGTCCTGGTGCGCGACCCGTTCGGCATCAAGCCGCTGTACGTGGCGCAGGCCGGCGGCACCGTGCTCTTCGGCAGCGAGATGCGGGCGCTGCTCGCCACGGAGCTGGTGGGGCGCCGCCTGTCGCAGCCCGCGCTGCGGTCGTACCTGGCCACGGGCTCGGTGGCGGAGCCGGAGAGCATCGTGGAAGGGCTGGAGATGCTGCCCGCCGGCACGCTCGCCGAGGTGCGGGTGCGGGGCGGCCGCGCGCGGCTGATGCCTCCGTCGCGCTTCGGCGAGGCGCTGCCGCCCCCGCCCGAGCGGCTCCTGCGCGACCCCGCCGAGGCCGCGGGCACCGTCCGCGAGGCGCTGCTGGACTCGGTGCGGCACCACCTGGTGAGCGACGTGCCGGTGGCGCTCTTCCTCTCCGGCGGCATCGACTCGTCCGCGCTCGTGGGGCTGGCGGCCGAGGCGTGCGGGCGGGGGCTGGACACCTTCACCGTCGCCTTCACCGAGCGGGCGTACGACGAGGCGCTGATCGCGCGCAAGGTCGCCGAGCGCTTCGGCACGGCGCACCACGAGATGGTGCTCACCGCGGCGGACCTGCTGGGCGAGCTGCCGGGCGCCTTCGCGGCCATGGACCAGCCGTCGATGGACGGCGTGAACACCTTCGCCATCAGCAGGGCGGTGCAGCAGGCCGGCATCAAGGTGGTGCTCTCGGGCGTGGGGGGCGACGAGCTGTTCTGCGGCTACCCCTCGTTCAGCCGCGCGCGGGCGGTGGCGCAGGTCGGCCGGCTGCCGGGCGGGGCGCTGCGCGGCGCGGCGCGGCTGGCGCGGCGGCTGGGCGGCATCCGCGGCGAGCAGGTGGCGCTGCTGCTGCGCGAGGCGTCCACGCCGGCCCGGGCGGCGTACTGGGCTTCGCGCACGCTCTTTGGCGGCGCGCAGATCGGGGCGCTGGCGGGCTGCGGCGGCGACCCCCCCCTGCCCATGCCCTACGAGTCGCACCCGCTGCTGCAGCGGGTCACGCGGTACGAGGTCGAGCAGTACATGCGCAACACGCTGCTGCGCGACAGCGACGTGTTCAGCATGGCGCACGGCCTGGAGCTGCGCGTGCCGTTCGTGGACCGCGCGGTGGCCGCGGCGGCGGTGGCGGTGGACGACTCGCTCAAGTTGCGGCGCGGCCTCTCCAAGCCGCTGCTGCTGAGCGCCGTGCGCGACCTGCTGCCCAACGAGGTGTGGGACCGCCCCAAGCGCGGCTTCACCCTGCCGTTCGCCAGGTGGATGCGCGGCGAGCTGCGCGACGAGGTGGAGTCGGTGCTGCATTCGCCCGGCGTGGAGCGGCTGGGCCTGAACCCTGCCGCGGTGCGCGCCGTGTGGAACGACTTCCAGCAGCGGCGCGCGGGGATGAACTGGAGCCGCCCGTGGGCGCTCTACACCCTGGTCCGCTGGGCCGGGGCCAACGGAATCGAGGCCGCGGGCGGCCACGTGGCGGAGCCGGAGCTGGCGCACGAGGCCGTGGGTTGAGGGTGCTGCACGTGGCCCCCAGCGTGGCGCGCAGCTATGGGGGGCCCACGCAGTCGCTGGTGGGGTTCGCGCTGGCGGCGCGGACGGCGGGCGCGGAGGTGGAGGTGGCGGCCCCGCGCTGCGACACGGCGGACGAGGCGTGGCTGGGCGAGCGGATGCCGGGCGTGCCGCTGCACCTCTTCGGCTCCGCCGGGCGCGGCGGGTTCGTCTTCTCGCCCGGCCTCGGCCGCTTCCTGCGGGCGAACGGCGCGAGGTTCGACGCGGTGCACGTGCACGGCCTGCTCAACCCGGTGAGCTCGGCCGCCGCGCGGACCTGCATCCGCCGCGGGTGGCCGGTGGTGATCCGCCCCTTCGGCACGCTGTCGCGCTACACGTTCGAGCACCGCCGCGGCGGCCTGAAGCGCGCCTACTTCCGGTGGATGGACGGCCCGAACGTCTGCCATGCGGGCGGCGTGCACTTCACGACGGCGGAGGAGCGCGACGAGGCCGGCTGGCACGGCATCGACCTCTCCAGCCGCGGGCACGTGATCCCGCCGCCGTGGACCGGCGCCCGCGCATCCGGGTCCGCATCGACCGATTCCGTGTCCGCCGGATCCGCATCCCCCGAATCCTCGTCCGTCGCGGTGTCGGCGGATGGGAACGGGAAGGGCGGGGGACGGAACGCGCTCTTCCTCTCGCGGCTGCACCCGGTGAAGAACCTGGAGGCGCTGCTGGACGCTTGGCCCTCCGTGCTGCGGGCGCTGCCGGACGCGACGCTCACCGTCGCCGGGAGCGGGGACGAGGCGTACGCGGCGGGGCTGCGAGGCCGCGCTCACGCGCTCGGCATCGCGCCGTCGGTGCGGTGGACGGGGTTCGTGTCGGGAGACGAGAAGGCGCGGCTGCTCGCATCGGCCGACCTGTTCGTCCTGCCGTCGCACCACGAGAACTTCGGGTTCGCGGTGCTGGAGGCGCTGGCCTCGGGGCTCCCCGCCGTCGTCTCGCCCCGCGTGCAGCTGGCGGAGTTCGTCTCGGAGCACCGGCTGGGCCTGGTTGCGGAGACGGACGGCGGCGGAGCGGCGCTGGCGGACGCGATCGTCCGCGCGATGGGCGACGGCGCGCTGCGCGATCGGTGCCGCGCGCACGGGGCGGACGCGGTGCGCGCGGCATTCGCGCCGCTGGAGATCGGCCGCCGGCTGGCGGAGATGTACCGCGCGGCAGGCGCGGCCATGAACAGTTCGACATCCCACAACGCAAGCACGGGCAGATAGATGTACATCCTCGGCATCAACGCGTACCACGGCGACGTCTCGGCCGTCCTCGTCCACGACGGCAAGCTGGTGGCCGCCATCGAGGA
>DASRQW010000071.1 GCA_035696245.1 Longimicrobiaceae bacterium
TCCCATCCTCTGCGGAGCCTGGTCGCCCGCATCTGCCGCCGCGGTTTCCCATCTCCCGACCGTTAGATACGGCGTTCTTCCATCGGGCATCGACTCGTGCCGATCGACGGACGTGCGGTCGCGCCTTCCCGCTGCTCCGCCGCTCCGTGCTCGCCCTCACACGTATGCACGCGCAGGGGAGCGCGCGGACGCGCTTGCAGGTCCGGGCGGGGGCGGGTATCGTGGGCGGGGCGGATCCGGCCGAGGCTTGCCCGTCCGCCAATCTGCCCTCCATCTCCCGTTCCGCACCGCCCCGCGCACCGGAGCAACACACGCATGAGAGACGATGCACGCCGAACGCTTCCCCGCTCCCTCGCGCTGGCGGGGGTGGCGATGAGCCTCTCGTCCGCGCAGCCCGCGACCGTGTCCGCCCAGGGCCGCGCGTACCCGCCCGCGAAGCGCGTGGACCAGGTGGACGACTACCACGGCACGCGCGTGGCCGACCCGTACCGCTGGCTGGAGGACCCGGACTCGCCCGACACGCGCGCGTGGATCGAGGCGGAGAACCGCGTGACGTTCGACTACCTGGCCGCGATTCCCGAGCGCAGGGCGATCGCGCAGCGGCTCACACGCATCTGGAACTACCCGCGGTGGACGGCGCCCATGCGTCGCGGCTCGCGTTACTTCTTCTTCCGGAACACGGGCCTGCAGAACCAGTCCGTGATGTATGAGACGGGGTCACTGCACGGCCAGCCGCGCCTGCTGCTGGACCCGAACGGCCTGTCCACGGACGGGACGGTCGCGCTGTCGACGACGGAGGTGAGCGACGATGGACGGCTGCTGGCGTACTCGGTGGCGTCCGGCGGGTCGGACTGGCAGGAGTTCCGGGTGCGTGATGTGGCGACGGGCCGCGACCTGCCGGACAAGGTGAGCTGGGCCAAGTTCAGCGGCGCGGCGTGGACGCACGACAGCCGCGGCTTCTTCTACTCGCGCTACCCCACGCCCCGCGGCAACGCGCTGACGGAGGCGGTGCGCAACCAGAAGCTGTACTACCACCGCGCGGGCACCGGCCAGGATGCGGACGTGCTCGTGTACGAGCGGCCGGACGACCCGGACCTGGGCCTGTACGGCCAGGTGAGCCACGACGGGCGCTACCTCGTCGTCAGCGTCTCGACGGGCACGGACCGGCGCAACCGCGTGCACTTCATGGACCTGGGCGACCCGGCAGCGCCCCGGTTCGACGGGCGGATGGTGCGGCTGCTGGACGAGTTCGACGCCAGCTACTCGTTCGTGGGGAACGCGGGGCCGGTGTTCTACTTCCAGACGGACCAGGGCGCCCCCCGCGGCCGCGTGATCGCGGTCGACACGCGCAGCCCCGCACGGTCCTCGTGGCGCACGATCGTGCCGCAGACGGCGGACGCGCTGGAGGGCGTGGACCTGATCGACGGCCAGCTCGTCGCCAGCTACCTGCACGACGCGCACTCGCTGCTCTCCATCTACTCGATGGAAGGCGCGCACGTGAAGGACGTGCCGCTGCCGGGGATCGGCACGGTGTCGGGCGTGAGCGGGCGGCCGGAGGACCGGGAGATGTTCTTCACCTTCAGCTCGTACCTGTCGCCCACGGCGGTGTGGCGCTACGACTTCGCGACGGGGCGGGCGGAGACGCTGTGGGCGCCGCGGACGGGGTTCGACGCGGCGGCGTACGTGACGGAGCAGGTCTTCTACAACAGCAAGGACGGCACGCGCGTGCCGATGTTCGTCACGCACCGCCGCGGCATCGCCATGGACGGGCACAACCCGACGCTGCTGTACGGCTACGGCGGCTTCAACAGCAGCGTGACGCCGGGCTTCTCGCCGGCCGTGGCGGTGTGGCTGGAGATGGGCGGCGTGTATGCGGTGGCCAACCTGCGCGGCGGCTCGGAGTACGGCGAGGAGTGGCACCAGGGCGGGATGCTGGCGAACAAGCAGAACGTGTTCGACGACTTCATCGCCGCGGGCGAGCACCTGGTGCGCACGGGCTACACGTCGCCCGCCAAGCTCGCGATCTCGGGCGCCAGCAACGGCGGGCTGCTGGTGGGCGCGGTGCTGAACCAGCGGCCAGACCTGTTCGGGGCGGCGCTGCCCGCGGTGGGGGTGATGGACATGCTGCGGTTCCAGAAGTTCACCATCGGCTGGGCCTGGGTGTCGGATTATGGCTCGGCCGACGACGCGGCGCAGTTCCGCACGCTGTACGCGTACTCGCCCCTGCACAACATCCGGCCGGGTACGCGCTACCCGGCGACGTTCATCACCACGGGCGACCACGACGACCGCGTGGTGCCGGGGCACTCGTTCAAGTACGCAGCGGCGCTCCAGGCGGCGCAGGCCGGGCCCGCGCCGGTGCTCATCCGCATCGAGACGCGCGCGGGCCACGGCGCGGGGAAGCCCACGGCGATGCAGATCGAGGAGGCCGCCGACCGCTGGGCGTTCCTCGTGCGCGAGCTGGGGATGAAGGCGACGCTACCGGCGAGCGGTGCGGCAGGGCGAGCGGGAGGTAAGCTGCGGGGGACGATCCGCGTCGGCCGCAGGCCTGGTGAGTGATGCCTGGCGGGTAAAAGCCGCGGCTGTCACTGCAAAGGCTACCTGCGTCCCTGAAGCCGCGGGTTCCCGGCTCGACGATTGGCAGTAGTGCGGCCGAGGTGTGTGGGGAGCACATCGGTAGATGTACGAAGGGATGGGAGACGATGCGCCGTCTTCGCTCCCTCGTTGCACGTCCTCGGTAAATCCCAGCTTCGGAGTCTTGACGCAGCACGACGATCTCGGGGTCGCAGCCCACGCAGGTGGGCTGCGTGCCTAGTTGCCGCGGGTTTACCCGCCAGGCGACGGATGCGGCGGGTAGATGCGCATCACTCCGGCTCACGCGCGGGAACGGTGGTGATGCGGAGCGGGCGCGCAGGGACGAACCAGAGAAGCGCGGCGGCGGCGTAGACCGGCGTGGCGACAGCAAGGGCCACAGGAACGACGAGGACGAGGAACCAGGCAGCCAGGCGGAGGGCTTCGCGGCGGCGAGCGCGGCGTACGGTCCGCTGGAGGTCGCGGTGCTCGGCCAGCGTGGTCAGATCGCCGCGGCGGGCGCTGACCTCCGCGAGGCCGGTGATGGCCGTGCCCTCCGCGAGCGTGATGCCGAAGCGTACGACGGAGCGCAGCAGGCGGAAGCCCACGGCCGCACCGCCCGCGATTGCGAGCAGCGGGAGGACGGCTTCCACGATCCCGGCGATAGGCATTTGCACGCAAACATTGTCGCCGCCGCGCCATCGATCCGCAATCCCACGAATCGAATCGCGACCGACGTGTCACCCGCTCCGCAGCGGGTCCGACGAGCGAAAGTAGATGTGCCACATCTCCAGCAATCGCACGGAGATGCGCATCTAGCAGTCAACGCTGATGATCGCGGCGATGTGGAGACGGGGCGCGCACGGTTCGTGCACCGGCGGGTGTGTGACCGAACCCGCACCGACCTGGAGGAACGATGAACGATCTGCTCAAGCGGGCCGCGCGGCTCGCACCCACGCTTATGGCCGTGCCCACCACGCGCGACCTGCGCACCCAGGCGATGATGAAGGCCGCGCGCTGGGCCGTAGGCCGGGCGATGCCGCCGAAGCGCCCATCCACCGCCAGCTACGCAGCCAAGGGCCTCGCCGCCGCCGCGGTGACGCTGCCCATCGGCCTGTGGCTGGGAACGCGCCTCCGCTCGCGATCCAGCGAGTAAGCCTCGCATCTCCCGAAAACGACAAAGGGCGGCCTCGGATTCCGGGGCCGCCCTTCTCGTTTTCATCACCTGATGCGCATCTCCGTCAACCACCCACGTGCACGCCATCTCTCTCGTCGCGACAAGCGGAGATCAGCGCGGGCTACTCCCACGGCCGCGGTAGATGAGGCGCGTGTTCCCGGCGCGCCTCGCCGGACTCCGGCTCCATGCCAGCCTCCGCCTGCTGGGCGGCTTCCTCGGCGTCGGCGCGTTCAAGACGCTCGGCGGCGAGGCGCAGGACCTCGCGGGCGTTGTCGTACGAGATGGAGCGAATCGCGTCGTGCAGCGGGAGCCAGATGCACTCGGTGATGCCCTCTTCCTGCTGCGGGCACGTCTCGCCGGTGGGAGACTCGATCAGGTAGAAGTGGCAGAACTTGTGGATCAGCCGCCCGCGAAAACGGAAGAACCAGTCGATGGTCTGCAAGCGCGGGCCGAGCACCAGATGCCCCAGCCCCGTCTCCTCTTCCACCTCGCGCAGGGCGGCGTCGGCCGCGGTCTCCACGCCCTCCAGGTGGCCCTTGGGGAAGCCCCAATGCTGGTAGCGGTCGCGGATGAGGAGGACGTGCGCGGTGGAGCCCTGCCAGCGGTAGATGACGCCGCCCGCGCTGGTCTCGACCACCGCGCGCGGCTGCGCTCCCGGCGCGCCGCCTCCGCCTCCGCCGCGCCGCCGCTTACCCACCGCGCAGCCCCTCCACGATCTGCACCGCGTTGGTCGCCGCGCCCTTGCGCAGGTTGTCGGCGACGATCCAGAGGTGCAGGGTGCGCGGCAGGAACGGATCGCGCCGCAGCCGGCCCACGAACACCTCGTCGCGCCCGGCGGCCTCGAGCGGCGTGGGGAACGCCTCGTCCGACGCGGCCATGACGATCCCGGGGAATGCCGAGAGCGCCGCACGGGCGTCATCGACGGACATCTCCCGCTCCGTCTCCACCATCACCTGCACGGAGTGGCTGACCTCCACCGGCACGCGCACGCAGGTCGCGGCGACCGCCAGGTCCGGCAGGCACAGGATCTTGCGCGTCTCGTGGATCATCTTGCGCTCCTCCTCGCTCCACCCCTCGCCGTCGATCTTGCCGATCTGGGGGATGCAGTTGCCGACGATGCGGCGAGAGAAGGGCGACTCCGCGTCCCCGTCTCCCGAAAGCTCGGCCGCCAGCGCGGCACGCCCCGTCTCCCCCGCGCCGCTCACCGACTGGAAGGTGGTCGCGACGACGCGCGACAGCCCCGCGGCGGCGTGCAACGCCTGTAGCGCGACCACCATCTGGATGGTGGAGCAGTTGGGGTTGGCGATGATGCCCTTGGGCCGGTCGAGCGCGGCGGCGGCGTTGACCTCCGGGACGACGAGCGGCACCTGCGGGTCCATCCGCCAGGCGGACGAGTTGTCGACCACGACGGCGCCCTCGTCAGCCGCGCGTGGGGCCCATTCGAGCGACCGCGCGCCGCCGGCGGAGAAGAGCGCGTAGTCGGCTCCGCGGAACGAGCCCGGGCGCGGCTCCTGGACCGTCCACTCGCGCCCGCCCCAGCTTACCTTCGTTCCCGCAGAGCGCGCGGAGGCGAGCAGCGTCAGCCGCTCGACGGGCATGCCGCGCTCGGCCAGGACGCTGAGCATGGTGCGCCCAACGGCGCCGGTGGCTCCCAGGACGGCTACGTGCACGACTTACTCCCCCGCCCCGGCGCCGGCCGGGACCGCCGCCGTCATCTCCAGCTCGAACGCGGAGTGCAGCGCCCGCAGCGCGTCGTCTTCCCGGTCCGCGGGCACCAGCAGCGTGATGGAGATGGAGGACGTGGAGATGGCGTGCACCTCGACCTCGGCGTCCAGCAGCGTGCGGAAGGCGCGCGCGTAGACGCCCGGCCGGCCGTGCATGCCGCTGCCCACCAGCGCGATGCGCGAGAGGCCGGCGGCGACGTCCACGCCGCGCCCGCCCAGGCGCCCCAGCACCTCGGCGGCGACGGCGCGCGCGTGCGGGAGCGCAGGCTCGGCCACGGTCACCTGGATCTGCACGGTGCCGCCGGCCTCGGCAGCCTCCACGATCATGTCCACGCTCACGCCGCGCTCCGAGAGCGAGGCCAGCACCTCGGTGGCGGTGCGCAGGCCCGCGGGCAGGCCGTGCAGCACCATCTTGGCCTGGCCGCCGGACGAGGCGATGCCGGTGAGGACGAGGTCTTCCATCCGCCTGGGCGTTCGGGTGATGAGCGTGCCGCGGCCGGCACCGCCCTCCTCTTCGTCGTCCACGAACGACGAGAGCACGCGGATGTCCACGCCGAAGCGGGCGCCGATCTCGACCGCGCGCGAGTGCATGACCTGTGCCCCGCTCGTGGCCAGCTCCAGCATCTCCACGTGCGAGATCTGCGGGATGATGCGGGCGCCGGGAACGCGCCGCGGGTCGGCGGTGAAGATGCCGTCCACGTCGGTGTAGATCTCGCAGCGGTCGGCCTCCAGCGCCGCGGCCAGCGCGACCGCCGTGGTGTCCGACCCGCCGCGTCCCAGCGTGGTGATCTCCTTCGCCCGGCTCACGCCCTGGAAGCCGGCCACGATCACCACGTGGCCGCGGTCCAGCTCGGCGCGCACGCGGTCCGCGCGGACCTGGACGATGCGGGCGGCGGTGTGCGCCTCGTCGGTGATGATGGCGGCCTGGCTGCCGGTGAACGACAGCGCGTCGGCGCCCGCGTCGCGGATCGCCATCGCCAGCAGCGCCATGGAGATGCGCTCGCCCGCGGTGAGCAGCATGTCCATCTCGCGCGGGTGGCTCTCGCCCGGCCGCGCGCTGCCGGTGACCTGCGCGGCCAGCTGCAGCAGGTCGTCCGTCGTGTCCCCCATGGCCGATACGACGACGACCAGGTCGTCGCCGCGCCTGCGTGCCGCGGCCACCCGCTTCGCCACCGCGCGCATCCGCTCCGGGCTTCCCACGCTCGTCCCGCCGTACTTCTGGACGACCAGCGCCATGTCGCTCTTCCCCGTCCGTCCGCCTGGTTCGTCGCCGCCGCGCCGCACGCGGCCCATCTCCGGAATCTACCCATCCACCGACCCAAACGGTCCGCCCGGCGCCGTCCTGCGCGCCGGGCGTGGCCCGCACGGACGCCGCGCGTCCCCGCTCGCCTAGAAGACCTTGACCTGGCCCACGTACTTGCCGGGGTTGGCCTGGAGGTCGGCCAGCAGCCGCCGCAGCGTGACGATGGCGCGCTGCGTCTCCTCGTACAGCGCGGGGTCGTCGATCAGGCGGCCCAGCGTGCCGTGGCCTTCCTGGATCTTCGCCATCGCCTGCTGGAGCGTCTGCATGGCGCGCTGCGCCTCCTGCAGCGTGGGCCCCACCTGCTGGAGCTGCGGGCCCAGCGTGTTCATCACCTGCCCCGCCTGCTGGGCGGTGCGGTTGATGGAGCCCAGCGTGGTGTCCGCCCGCGTCACCAGCCCGGGGATGCCGGCGGCGGCGGCGGAGAGCTGCGTGCTGAAGGCGTTCAGGTTCTCGCTGGCCTGCCGCGCGTTCGCCAAAATGGTGCGCACGTCGCCGCTGCCGATGGTGCCGCGGATGTCGGCCGCGGCCAGCTTGGCCGTGCCCGTGGCGTCGCGGATGTTGGCGCTGGAGGCCAGCACGTTGCGCGACACGTCGCTGTACGTGTGCGTCTGCTGGTCCATGAAGCCGCGCAGCTGCTCGCTGATGGCCTCGGCGTTCTCGATGGTGCGGCGGATCTTGACCGCCGTCTCCTCGGTGAACGCCAGCTGCACGCGGTTCGACAGCACCTCGATGTCGCCGGCGATGCGGGCCGCCACGGCGGTGAGCTCGGAGATGTCGGGCAGCGTCGCGCCCGGCAGCACGCCGCTCGTCTTCGCGTACGTGAACTGGAGGTCAGGCTGCCACGAGCGTGACACGATCTCGGCCTGCCAGTCGCCGAAGAACGACTCGGGCGAGAGCACGACGCCGGCATCGGGCGGGAAGGTGAGCCCCGGCTCGATGGACATGTTCACGAACACGCCGTCGCCACGCGGGGCAAGCTGGATCTCCTCCACCCGCCCGATCTCCACGCCGCGGTACTTGACCTTGTTGCCCTTGGCCAGCGTGCCCACGGCGCGGAAGGTGGCGTCGATCTTCACGGGCGCGTGGCGCCACGAGCGGCCGCTCATCCAGAAGCCGCCGCCGGCCAGCACCACCAGCGCGGCGACCACCGTCATGCCCACCAGCACCTCGTTCTTGAGCCTCATTCGCTCCTCCGGGCAGTCCCCTGCGGCACGGTCATGCGTTCCTCATGTCGGAAAGGTCCGTCCCGCCGGTGGCCACCATGTCCGGGTCACCGTCGATGAAGCCGCGCACGATGGGGTTGGTGGTGGCGCGGATCTCGTCCGGCGTACCCACCTCCACCACCTTGCCCTCGAAGAGCATGGCGATGCGGTCGCTGATGTCGTACGCGCTGCCCATGTCGTGCGTGATCACCAGGCTGGTCACGCCCAGCTCGCGGCTCATCCGCTGGATCAGCCGGTCGATCACGGTCGTCGTCACGGGATCGAGCCCGCTGGTGGGCTCGTCGTACAGCAGGTACTTGGGCCGGTACGCGATGGCGCGCGCCAGCCCGGCCCGCTTCTTCTGCCCGCCCGAAAGCTCCGCCGGGAAGCGCCGCTCGAAGCCTTCCAGGTCCACGCGGCCCAGCGACTCGGTCACGCGGTCGGCGATGTCGTGCTCGTTCATGGTGCCCAGCTTACGCAGGCCCATGGCGATGTTGTCGGCAATGCTCATGGAGTCGAACAGCGCCGCGAACTGGAAGACGTAGCCCATCTGCAGGCGCAGCCTGTACAGCTCCTCGCGCGGCAGCTCGGGCACGGACAGGCCGTCCACGTGCACCGTCCCCTTGTCCGGCTTGAGCAGCCCGGCGATGTGCTTGAGCGTCACCGACTTGCCGGCGCCGGAGAAGCCGACCAGCGACACCGTCTCGCCGTCCTCCACGTCCAGCGACAGGCCGCGCAGGATCTTCTTGGGCCCGAACCCCTTGTGCACGTCCGCCAGGTGGATGCTCACAGAAGCACCGCCGCCCAGAACGCGTCGAGCATGAGGATGAGCATCGACGAGATCACCACCGCCCGGGTGGTCGCCACGCCCACGCCCTCGGCGCCGCCCTGCGTGTTGAAGCCCTCGTAGCAGCCCACCACCGTGATCACCAGGCCGAACGAGGTGGACTTGATGAGCGAGTACGTGATGTCGAACGGCTTGTAGAAGAGGCGCAGGCCGTGGATGAACTGCTCCGTGCTCATGTGCAGCACGTTGATCGCCGTGATCCACCCCGCCGCGATGCCGAACGCGTTGGTAAACGAGACGATGAGCGGCACCATCAATACGGCGGCGAGGATGCGCGGGACGACGAGGTAGGAGATGGGGTTGTACGCCATCGTCTCCAGCGCGTCGATCTGCTCGGAGACGCGCATGGTGCCCAGCTCGGCGGCGATGTTGGCGCCCACTCGGCCACTGAGCGCTAGGCCCGTGAGCACGGGCCCCAGCTCCAGCATCATCGTCTTCCCCACCAGCGTGCCCACGAAGTAGAGCGGGATCGCGCCCGTGAACGTGTACGACGCCTGGAGCGCCAGCACGATGCCGGTGAAGGTGGAGAGGAAGATGGCGATGGGCAGCGAGTCCACCCCCAGGCGCCGCATCTGGAGCACCAGCAGCGGCCCCCAGGTGCCCACGTTGGTCGCCGCGCTCGCCGTCTGCCCCAGGAAGGTGGCGAAGCGGCCGAGCGCGGCGAAGAAGGAGAGCACCAGGCCGCCGATGACGGCGAAGGGGAGGGTCCAGTTCATCCGGGCAATGTAGCGTGGTACGGTACACCGGGCCAGCGCGGAGCCGTGGTGCTCGCAGGGTGGCCCGGGACCGTGAAGCCGCCGGAACGGACGTCGTGCGTTCCGGCGAACCGTGCGTCTTCGCGACGCACGGAAGATCATGTCTGTCGACGGATGCCCGGCGCAAATCGGGCGCGGAGCGGAAGGATCTTCCCCGGCTTGCCCGGCCTACACGGACGTTCCCGTGCCGCCGAGCAGCTCCGTCCAGGCGGGGGAGGCAAAACGGATGCCGGTGTAGAAGGCGCCGAACTCGCCGTACTCCGCGCTGGCCTCGTCGTAGCGCATGTCGGTGACGATGCGCTTGAAGTCCAGCGGGTCGCGGGCGAAGAGCGTCACGCCCCACTCCCAGTCGTCCAGGCCCACCGAGCCGGTGATCACCTGGAAGATGCGGCCGGCGAAGCCGCGGCCCGTCATCCCGTGCTCGCGCATGAGCCGGTTGCGCTCGTCGATGGGCAGCGTGTACCAGTTCTGCCCCGGCACGCGGCGCTTGCTCATGGGATAGAACGACACGTACCGCATCCCTTCCGGCACGCGGGGGAAGAGGCGCGTGCGGATGTGCGGACTGCCCAGCTCCGCCTCGCCCGCGGCCTTGATGGCGGCCTTGAAGCCGTCGCTCGCCGGCGCGTTCTCCTTCGCAGCCTCTGCCGTGGCGTGGTACAGCCCCGCTTCGGTGACGGAGAGGTAGTCCAGCTCCAGCCGCAGCACCTCGCCGAGGGCGGACCGTCGGACGGCGAGCTGCACGTCCGCCAGCTCCTCCAGCTTGGCGCGGAAGTGCACGAACATCACGTCCGCCCCGCCGCCGACGAGACGGAAGTGGTCGCTCCAGCCCTCGGCCACCGCTCCGAAGCCGGCGAACAGCGCCTCCGCGTCCGCCGCGAGAGCAGCGCGCTCGCCCTCGGACATCTTCCGAAGCCCGTTCCAGTCAAACGAGAAGGCTTGGTGCAGCACGTACCACCCTTCGAGGGTGGCGGGAGGAAGCGCAGCCATGTCGATCTATCCCTGCTGAAGTCGGTTACGTGAGTCCAACTCGCCTCCGGCTGTCCTATGATCGGAGGCGCAGCGAAGATAGGCCGCCGCCGCGCATGGCGCCAACAGCGGCGGGTCAGGGTTGACGATGGAGCGGCGTTGGGATCACCCTGCTAAATCGGTCCATCCACCGACTCGGAGAATGGACGGATCGGCGACGGGGGATTGGGGTCGAGCGGAACGAGGCTTGCGCTTGCCGCGAAGAGAAGGAAAGCCGTCCACGATCCGATGCAGACGCGGCGCACCTGCCCGGTTTTCAGTACGGCACCGCTCCTGCGAATGCGCGGAGGAGGGGTGAGCGGCGCTCATTCTCGGGGCGCGCGTGGCGTAAAGTGTTGCTCGTCCGGCAGATATGGAGTATATTGAATCTCCGTTTCCCCGGAAGACCTCGTAACTTATTCTCCGGCAAGGCTATGACGGCTGCTCTGCCACACCCGCTGATCATCCAGGGCGGGATGGGTGTCGGTGTATCGAACTGGGTCCTCGCCAAGGCCGTCTCCATGCGCGGCCAGATGGGCGTGGTCTCGGGCACCTGCGTGGACTCGCTGCTCGTGCGCCGCCTTCAGGACGGCGACATCGGCGGGCACGTGCGGCGCGCCATGGCCGCGTTCCCCATTCCCGAGGTGAGCGCCGAGGTGCTGAAGCGCTACTTCAACCCGGACGGGCGCGCGGAGGGCGAGCCGTACAAGGCGGTGCCCATGTACCGCCAGGTGGTGAGCAAGGTGCGCGAGCAGCTCACGGTGCTCTCCAGCTTCGTGGAGGTGTACCTGGCCAAGGAGGGGCACGACGGCGTGGTGGGCATCAACCTGCTCACCAAGGTGCAGATGCCCAACCTGATGACGCTGTACGGCGCCATGCTGGCCAAGGTCGACTACGTGCTGATGGGCGCCGGCATCCCCAAGGACATCCCGGGCGCGCTGGACCGCTTCGTGGCGCACGAGCCGGCCTCCATCAAGCTGGACGTGGACGGCCTGGACCGCGGCGAGGCGGTGGAGATGACGTTCGACCCGCGCACGCACGCGCTGCACCCGCCGGTGGAGATGAAGCGCCCGTACTTCCTGCCCATCATCGCCTCGAACTCGCTGGCGACCATGCTGGCGAAGAAGGCGAACGGCCGCGTGGACGGCTTCATCATCGAGGCGCCCACGGCCGGCGGCCACAACGCCCCGCCCCGCGGCGAGCTGGTGGTGAACGAGCGCGGCGAGCCGCAGTACGGCGAGCGCGACGAGGTGGACCTGGAGAAGATGAAGGACCACGGCCTCCCGTTCTGGCTGGCGGGCGGCGCGGGCTCGCCGGAGCGGCTGGAGCAGGCGCTCGAGGCCGGCGCGGCGGGCATCCAGGTGGGCACCCTCTTCGCCTACTGCGAGGAGAGCGGCATCGGGCCGGACCTGAAGCGCGAGGTGATCCAGCAGGCGCAGGACGACCGTATCGACGTGCTGACCGACGGGCGCGCGTCGCCCACGGGCTTCCCCTTCAAGGTGGTGCAGCTGGGCGGCACCGTCTCGGAGCTGCCGGTCTACCAGAAGCGCGAGCGCATCTGCGACCTGGGCTACCTGCGCACGGCGTTCAAGGACGCGAAGGGCCGCGTGGGCTTCCGCTGCCCGGCCGAGCCGGTGGACCAGTACGTGAAGAAGGGGGGCGACGCCGCGGACACGGTGGGGCGCAAGTGCCTTTGCAACGCGCTGTTCGCCACCATCGGCCAGCCGCAGGTGCGCGACGGCGGCGAGCTGGAGGCCCCGCTCATCACCAGCGGCGACGAGCTGAAGCACATCCGCCGCTTCATCGGGTCGGACCGCATGGGGTACACGGCGGGCGAGGTGATCGACTACCTGATGACGGGCCTGAAGCGGCTGATGCCGTCGATGTCGCCCGCCACGGAGGCGGCCGGCGCGCGCTGACCCGCGCCGGCAGGGGAGCGCGAACGGGCTCCGGGCGCTGTCCCGGAGCCCGTTTCCGTGTCATATTCCCGCGCCGCGCGGCCGTCCGTCCGCGCTTCCCCCCTTCGACCGTTCCGGAACTCCGAATGCAGGCTGCGTCCCTGGGCTGGGTGGTGGCGTTCACCGCCGGGCTGCTGAGCTTCCTTTCGCCGTGCGTGCTGCCGCTGGTGCCCAGCTACGCGACGTTCATCACGGGCATGAGCCTGGACGAGCTGAGCGGGCAGGAGTCGCGCGCGCGCCGCGCGGTGCTGCTGCACGGCGTGCTGTTCGTGCTGGGCTTCACGCTGGTGTTCGTGGCGCTGGGCGCGTCGGCCACCTTCTTGGGCTCGCTGCTGCGCTGGGCCAGCCGGTGGGTGCAGGTGGGCGGCGGCGTGCTGCTGGTGCTCCTCGGCCTCTACCTGCTCGGTCTTCTCCGCCTGCCCGGCGCGGAGCGCGAGTGGCGGATGCACCTGGCGGACAAGCCGGTGGGCTACCTGGGCACCGTGCTGGTGGGTGTGACGTTCGGGGCGGGGTGGACGCCGTGCATCGGCCCGGTGCTGGGCGGGATCCTGACGCTGGCGGGCACCAGCGGGTCGGTGGGGCACGGGATGGGGCTGCTGGCGGCGTACTCGGCCGGGCTGGCGATCCCGTTCCTGCTGGCCACGGTGCTGCTGGAGCGTTTCCTGGTGGGCTTCAAGCGCATGCGGCGCTGGCTGCCGTGGATCAACCGCATCAGCGGGGTGCTTCTGCTCGCGCTGGGCGTGCTGATGCTGACGGGCTCGTTCACCGCGCTCTCCGCCGCCATGGCGAAGTGGACTCCGGACGCGCTGCTGAAGCGGATGTAGGTGCGGCGGCGCTTCGCTTCCCTGCCTCCGCGAACCGCCGCGCCAGCCCCTGAGCGATATCGCCACCGACCGGTAGGGCTCCGGCCTACGTGCCGGCCCGCGGAGGGGCATGCGCGAAGGCATCCTCGCAAGAGGCAAGAGCGGCAACGACGGGCTGGTCGGTAGATGCGCATCGGTGCGGTGACACTTCGCCTCGATCGGGCAATGCCGCCGGTGAACCGATCACCGCGATTGTACGACGGTGCGGTGGGAGAAGGTGCGGTGCGAACGGATCACCGCGCCTGAGAGACGGGCGGACACGCAGGTCCGCGCCCTACAGGGCGTCGGGTTCTACGCGCGGTGGATACGTTGGGTGTTCGTCGTACCCGTGAGATGATGTGCGGAGCGAGACCGCCGGGCTTGATGGTCGAATGCGAGATGCCGCTGCCGGCGGGCTCGCGCAGCGGGCGGGGAGACCCCGGACGGAGGCGGGCCAGGCAGTATCGGCCCGCCGGAGGAGGAGGCTCACCGACCCCGCGGAGGAGACGGACGGGCAGCAGTACCGCCCGGCCGGCTCCGGAGCGGTCCGCCACGACGGAGGGCTCCGCATCGCGCCCGTGATGCGCGAACCCAGCGGGCCCTACGATGACACGGAACACCAACACGCTGCGGCGGAAACGGACGCCGCGCCCAGGGTTGCCAACCGCGCCCGCAAGGACGAAATTTCCGGCGCGCTAACGACATAGCTCCCGCCGCTCCCTGCACGCACCCCGAGCCCGCGCGCCCCGAACATGCCAGACCCGATCCGCGTGCTGCTGGTGGACGACCACGCCGTCCTGCGCGCCGGCCTGCGCGCCCTGCTGGAGGCCGAGCCCGGCTTCCTGGTGGTGGGCGAGGCGGGCACGGGCGAGGAGGGCGTGATCAAGGCGGCGCAGATGAAGCCCGACGTGGTGGTGATGGACCTTTCCATGCCGGGGATGGGCGGCCTGGAGGCGGTGCGCGGCATCGCGGCGCTGGAGCTGGAGACGCGCGTGCTGGTGCTGACCATGCACGGCGAGGAGGAGTACCTGCTCCCCGTGCTTGAGGCCGGCGGCAGTGGCTACGTGAACAAGCGCAGCGCCGACGAGGAGCTGATCGAGGCGATCCGCACCGTGGCGCGCGGCGACGTCTTCCTCTACCCCAGCGCGGCCAAGCTCCTCCTGCGCGGCCTGAAGGCGAAGACGGCGCCGGGCGAGGACGACCCGCTGGACAAGCTGACGGAGCGCGAGCGCGAGGTGCTGGGCTTCACGGTGGAGGGCTTCAGCAGCAGCGAGATCGGGAAGAAGCTGTTCATCTCGCCCAAGACGGTGGACACGTACCGCGCCCGCATCATGGAGAAGCTGGGCCTGCACCACCGGAGCGAGCTGGTGCGCTTCGCGCTCCGCAAGGGCCTGCTGAAGGCCGAGTAGCAGCACGTACGCGCGGCGCCGCTGCCGCGATCGTCATTCTTTCGGGAACCGAGCAACCGGGAAGCTCCGCAACGTGTCTCGCAGGGTCGTCGTCACCGGGCTGGGGATGGTCACCGCGTTGGGCAACAACGCGCCAGACACGTGGGCCGGCATCGTCGCGGGCCGCTCCGGCATCGGGCCGCTCACGCGTTGCGAGCTGCACGGCCTGCCCGCGTCGGCCTGGATCGCCGGCGAGGTCAAGGCGTTCACGCCCGAGGGGGTGATCGACCGCAAAGAGGCGCGGCGGATGGACTGGTTCATCCAGTACGCGCTGGTGGCGGTGGACGAGGCGATGCGCGACGCGGGCCTGGGCGGCCTGTCCACCGTGCCCGACCCGGAGGAGACGGGCGTGATCATCGGCTCGGGGATGGGCGGGCTGATCAGCATCATGGAGACACGCGACGTGATGGCCGAGAAGGGGGCGCACCGCGTCTCGCCCTTCTTCATCCCCGCCAGCATCGTGAACCTGGCCGCGGGCCAGGTGGCGATGCGCACCGGCGCGACGGGCCCCAACTACGCCCCGGTCTCGGCGTGCGCGAGCAGCAACCACGCCATCGGCGAGGCGTACCACGCCATCGTGCGCGGCGACGCGAACATGATGATCGCGGGCGGCACGGAGGCGTGCCTGACGCCCATCTCGTACGCGGGCTTCGCGGCGGCGCGCGCGCTGGCCAGCGAGTACGACTCGCCCGAGACGGCCTCGCGGCCGTTCGACGCCAAGCGCAGCGGCTTCGTGCACGGCGAGGGCGCGGCGATGCTGATCCTGGAGGAGCTGGAGTCCGCCCGCGCGCGCGGCGCCAACATCCTGGCCGAGGTGATGGGCTTCGGGATGAGCGCGGACGCGTTCCACGTGACCGCCCCGCCCGAGGACGGCGCCGGTGCCGTGCGCGCGATGCGCCGGGCGCTGCGCAGCGCGGGCCTGGCGCCGGAGCAGGTGAGCTACATCAACGCCCACGGCACGTCCACGCCCGTCGGCGACGTGGCGGAGACGCGGGCGGTACGCACGGTGTTCGGCAGCCACGCGGACCGGGTGCCGGTCTCGTCCACCAAGTCGATGCTGGGGCACTCGCTGGGCGCCACGGCGGCGGTGGAGGCCAGCCTGTGCGTGCTGGCGATCCGCGATGGGATGATCCCGCCCACGATCAACCTGGACAATCCCGACCCGGACTGTGACCTGGACTACGTGCCCAACGCGGCGCGGCCGGCGGAGCTGGACGTGGTGCTCTCCAACTCGTTCGGCTTCGGCGGGGCGAACACGACGCTCGTGCTGCGGCGGTTCGACGGCGGCGCGGCGAGCTGAGGGGTTTCGGCCGGGGGACTCGTAGGCGGTTTCGTGGCTGAAAGGTGCCCCCTCCCCCGGCCCCTCCCCCGCAAGCGGGAGAGGGGAGAACTGCTTG
>DASRQW010000072.1 GCA_035696245.1 Longimicrobiaceae bacterium
AACGCGCCGCCGTGGATGAACACCATCACCGGCAGCTTGCTCGTGCTGGTGGCGCCGGACGGCGTCCACACGTTCAGGAAGAGGCAGCTCTCCGACTGGTTGGTCAGGTTCGGCGCCTGCGCCTGCGGGCAGACGGGGCCGAACGCGGTCGCCTGCAAGGTGCCGCTGAGGGTGCTGTCCGCCGTCGCCTGCCAGCGCCGCGCGCCCACCGGCGGCTTCGCGTACGGGATGCCCACGTACGCGGGCGACGTGTACGACGTGCTGCCGACCGTCGCAGTGTCCGTCATCCCGCACACCTTCGCGCCGCCGGGCAGCGTCACGCATCCCTGCGCCTTCGCCGCGCCTGGCGCGCCCAGGAGCGCGAGGGCCGCAGCTGCGACAGCGAGGCGGAGGCGGGACGTCGGATGATGGTGGGGAGAGCGGATACTGCGGGAGGACGGGAGATGCGGGACGGACGATGCTTCGTTGCTGCTGTTCACCTCTGCGGTTGCCGCAGTCATGTGGGCTCGGCCTTTCGGGGAGGATGGGACGGTGGAATATGCTGCAACGCAGCCAAGTAGCACCTTTCCAGATGATATTTCTACCTTCCCCGCCGCGTCAAGTCTCGCCCGATGTCCATCTTCCGTTCCGGAGACCGGCTCGCGCATCCGCAGAACGATGGGGTGTCGCGGACAGAGTCGCCGCCGCGCATCCGCTGCGACGGAAAAGCGAGCTCCGCCACACTGGCGAAGCTCGCTCCCGATTCTCCATCCTGACGATGCGCGGCATCTCGCGACGCCCGCGCATCTCCCGCTCAGTAGGCCTTCGCCCAGACGACCTCGGTGACCGCGCCGCCGCCGCAGACCGCGCACTTCGTGGGCGCCTCGGGCGAGCGGAACTCCTCGTCGGGGAGGCAGCGGATGGTGGCCTTCATCTCGTCCTTCACCTTCTCCTCGCACTCCGCGCCGCCGCACCAGCCGGTGTACACGAAGCCGCCCGGCCCGTCCACGATCTCCTTGAGCCGGTCGTACGAGTCGATGCCGCGGTACGAGTTGGCCTCGCGGCGCTCGCGTGCGCGCTCCAGCAGGAAAGCCTGGAACTCATCGAGCCGCTGCTGCATGGTCCCCAGCACCTCGGCCTCGGGCAGGAACGCCTTGCGCTCCTCGCCCTCGGCCACCACGCGGCGGGCGAGCACGAGCTGGCCCTTGTCCATGTCCTTGGGGCCCACCTCGATGCGGAAGGGCACGCCCTTCGTCTCCCACTCGTAGAACTTGGCGCCGGGGCTCATGTTGTCGCGCGCGTCCACGTGCGTGCGGATGCTCCCGAGCGCAGCCACCAGTTCCGCCGTCTTCGCCATCACGCGCTCGCGCTCGTCGTCCTTGCGGAAGATGGGCACGATCACGACCTGGATGGGCGCCACCATGGGCGGCATCACCAGGCCCTTGTCGTCGCCGTGCGTCATCACCAGCCCGCCCACCATCCGCGTGCTCACGCCCCAGCTGGTGTTCCAGGCGTACTCCTCGGCGCCGGATACGGAGGCGAACTTGAGGTTGAACTGCTTCGCGAAGTTCTGCCCCAGGTTGTGCGACGTGCCGTTCTGCAGCGCCTTGTTGTCCTGCATCATCGCCTCGCACGTGTAGGTGCGCAGCGCGCCCGCGAACTTCTCGCTCTCGCTCTTGCGCCCCGTCACCACGGGCATGGCCAGGTGGCCCTCCATGAACTCGCGGTACACGCCCAGCATCTGCCGCGCCTCGGCCTCGGCCTCCGCCTCGTCCACGTGCGCCGTGTGGCCTTCCTGCCACAGGAACTCCGTGGTGCGGAGGAAGAGGCGCGTGCGCATCTCCCACCGGACCACGTTCGCCCACTGGTTGTACAGCAGCGGCAGGTCGCGGTAGCTCTGCACCCACTTGCTGAACATCTCGTAGATAATCGTCTCGCTGGTGGGGCGGATGATCAGCGGCTCCTCCAGCTTGCTGTCCGGGTCGGGGATCAGCCCGCCGCCCTCCACCGCCTTGAGGCGCGTGTGGGTGACGACGGCCGCCTCCTTCGCGAAGCCCTCGATGTGCTCGGCCTCGCGCGCCAGGAACGACTGGGGGATGAGGAGCGGGAAGTACGCATTCTGGTGGCCCGTCTCGCGGAAGCGCAGGTCCAGCCGGTCGCGCATCAGCTCCCACAGGCGGTAACCGTACGGGCGGATCACCATGCAGCCGCGCACCGGCGAGTAGTCCGCCAGCTCCGCGCGCAGCACGATCTCGTTGTACCAGGCGCTGAAGTCTTCCGCCTGCGTCGTCAGGGCTTTCTCGTTGGCCATGTCCGTCCGTCTCTTCTTCGCAGATGTAAGCGGAAGCACGGCATCACGTTTGGATGCACGGCCTCCGTTGATTTCGGGGGGTGCGGATGCGATTGATTCGATCGGGGGATGGGCGGCCGCGGACGCATCCGGCGGCGGCGCCTCCCCCGTCACGGTCGGGCCGTCAGCTCCGCCAGCGGGATACGCGTCTCTTCCCCGCTCTGCATGTCCTTCACGTTGGCGACACCCTGCGCCACTTCGTCCGCGCCCAACACGGCCACCCGGCGCGCGCCCAGCGTGGAGGCCAGCTTCATCTGCTTGCCCACGCCTTGCGCGCGGAAGCCGTACTCCACCGAGTGCCCGGCGTCGCGCAGCCCGTGCGCCAGCGCCAGCATGGCCGGCCGCTCTTCGGCCGACACGGCGATCACGTAGTAGTCCAACGCCTGCTTCGTCTCCGGCAGCAGGCCGCGGTCGGACAGCAGCTCGCGCAGCACCACGTCGCCCATGCCGAAGCCCAGCGCGGGCAGGTCGGTGCCGCTCACCCGCTTGAGCAGATCGTCGTACCGCCCGCCCCCGCAGATCGCGCGCAGCTCGCCGCGCGTATCGAACAGCTCGAACACGATGCCCGTGTAGTACGCCAGCCCACGAACGATGGAGAGGTCGAAGCGCGCGTACTCACGCAGCCCCATCGCCTCCAACGTGGCGAACAGCGTGGCCATGCGCTCGATCTCCGGCGCCACGCCCTCCGTCTGCCCGTACGCCTCGCGCACCGCGTCGAAGTCGCGGTGGCGGAAGATGGCGAGCACCGCATCCGCGGTTTCGGCGCTCACGCTCGCCTCGGCCGTCATGCGCGCGGCGAGGGCGGCGGGCGTCTCGCGCTCCAGCTTGTCCACGATGTTGTAGACGAGCGTGAGCTGGTCTTCCGGCACGCCCGCGTGCAGCAGCAGCGCGCGCAGCAGGCGGCGGTCGGAGATGCGGGCGATGAAGTCCTCGTGCGTGAGCCCGAACGCCCGCAACATGTCGATGGCCGCCGCCAGCAGCTCCGCGTCGGCCGCCACGTCGTCCTCGCCGATGATGTCGAGGTTGAGCTGGAAGTGCTCGCGCAGGCGCCCGCGCTGCGCCCGCTCGTAGCGGAAGAGCTGCGGGATGGAGAACCACTTGATGGGCTTGCGCATGCCGCCCGCGCGCGCGCCGGCCATGCGCGCCAGCGTGGGCGTCATCTCCGGCCGCAGCGAGATCTCGCGCCCGCCCTTGTCGGTGAAGTTGTAGAGCTGCTGGACGATCTCCGGGCCGGACTTCTCCACGTAGAGGCTCAGCGGCTCCAGCGGGGGGCCGTCGTATTCCTGGAAGCCGTAGCGGCGCGCGACCTCGCGCCACGTGCGCATGATATGCGCGCGCACGGCGAAGTCGTCAGGATAGAAATCTCGGAAACCGGGCAGCGACGTGAAGTTCGACATGGCGCGGAATCTAGACCGCGCTCCGCAGGTGCGTCAACGGACGACGGGACTGTCGATGCGGAAAAGCGGTGGTGATTCGAGGCTCCATGACGGGCGGTTGAAACCGCGGCAACAAGGGCGCGAAGCCCGCCTGCGCGGGCTCGTGGCGAATGCTGCAACCAGTCGGGGTGAATCGCCTCCCGCCTCTGAACCTCGCAAACCTACCTGAGTCTCGGCGCGCAACTCAATCTACGCCCGCACCGCACCGTCCGGGGTTAGTCGCCGCAGGGGGACTTTGCGCCGTCGTTGCCGCGGTTTCCAACCGCCAAGCCGGCCCCCGCGAACAATGCTTTGGAACTCGCGAGACCGCTCAATCCACCGCGATCCCCAGTTCCGCCATCGCGTCGCCCACGGTGTGAACGGAGCCGGTGACGAGCACGGTCCCGTACGGCGCCAGGGTCGTGGCGCGCTGAACCGCGGCGGCGAAGTCGGGGATCACACGGACCGCTACGTTCGGCGGCGTCTCGACCAAGGCGGCGGCGAGTTGCGGATCCCATCGGCGCTCGTCCGGCGCCGTCGGCGGGATCGTGAGGATCGCCGCGTCAACGCGCGACAGGAGCGGCGGCAGCATGTCGCCCCACTCCTTGTCCGAGAGGATGCCGGCGAGGAGGACGATGGGCTTCGGCAGATCGAGCGAAGCGAGCGCGCGAACGAGCGTCGCCACGCCCGCGGGGTTGTGCGCGACGTCGAAGATCCACGTCTGCCCGCCGATGCGCTCCACCTGCATCCGCCCCGGCCAGCGGACCGATGAGAAGCCCGCCTCCACCGCATCCCACGACGGCCGGAGATCGTCGGGCAGCACGCCTAGAAGCTCCGCTGCGAGCGCCGCGTTCCGCGCCTGATGCGCGCCGATCAGCGGAATCCGCATCTCCCGAACGCCCCACCGGTCCGAATCGAACGAGAACCGCGTCCCATCCACCGAAACCCGTACGTCACTGATCCTTGCGACGCGGTCCAGCTCCACGAGTGGTGCACCCACCTCCTCCGCGCGGCGGCGGATCACGCCGAGGGGCCCGGCCTCCGTCTCGCCGACCACCGCAGGCACACCGGGCTTGAATATGCCGGCCTTCTCGCCCGCGATCTCCTCCAGCGTCTCGCCCAAGTACTCTGTGTGCTCGCGACCGATGTTCGTAACCGCCGTGGCGACCGGCGAGAGCACGTTCGTCGAATCCAGCCGCCCGCCCAGCCCCACCTCCACCACCGCAACGTCCACCCCCGCCTCCGCGAAACAGAGGAACGCAATGGCCGTCGTCGCCTCGAAGAAAGTTGCGCCGCTGCTCTCGATCGCCCGCCGCAGCCGCGCCTCGCACGCCAGCAGCAGCTCGCGGTCTACGGGCCGCCCGTTGATGCGGATGCGCTCGGAGAAGGAGACGAGGTGCGGTGAGGTGTAGAGGCCGGTGGTCCGCCCAGCGTCCGCCGCCCGAAGCACGGACTCGCAGAGCGTGGAGACGCTGCCCTTCCCGTTGGTCCCGGCCACGTGGAGCGCACGGAAACGCCGGTGCGGGTCTCCCGCACCGGCGAGCAGCTCCTCCGTTCGCTCCAGCCCCCAGCGGATCCCGCCCGTGGGCCGGGCGAAGAGCCAGGCCCCCGGCTCGTCGCCCCTCACGCCACGTCGGCCTGGGGAACGGCGAAGTCCACCGGCGCCGGCAGGCCCGTCATGTGCCGCAGCAGGCGCGCCAGCTCGTGCTTCAGCCGCCGCCGGTCGGTGATCATGTCCAGCATGCCGTGCTCCAGCAGGAACTCCGCCGTCTGGAAGCCCTCCGGCAGCTCCTGCTTGATCGTCTGCTCGATCACGCGCGGGCCCGCGAAACCGATCAGCGCGCCCGGCTCGCTCACGTTCACGTCGCCGAGCATCGCGTAGCTGGCCGTCACGCCGCCCGTCGTGGGGTCGGTGAGGATCGACACGTACGGCAGCCCCGCCTCGTGCAGCTGCGCCAGCACGGCCGACGTCTTCGCCATCTGCATGAGCGAGAAGATGCCCTCCATCATCCGCGCCCCGCCCGAGGCCGAGACGATGAGGAACGGGCACTTCTTCTCCAGCGCCCGCAGCCCGGCACGCGCCAGCTTCTCGCCCACGACCGAGCCCATCGATCCGCCGATGAACGAGAAGTCCATCACGCCCAGGCAAACGGGGATCGAATCCAGCGTGCCCTCGCCGGTGATCACCGCGTCGCCGTGCGCGCTCTTCCGCTCCGCCGCCGCCAGGCGCTCGCGGTACGGCTTGAGGTCTACGAAGCCCAGCGGGTCGCCCGAGCGCAGGTTGCGGTCGTACTCGCGGAAGCTGCCCTCGTCGAGCAGCAGGTTGATGTAACCCGTGGCCGGCAGGCGCAGATGGTGCGAGCAGTTGGGGCAGACGTTCCAGTTCTCCTTCAGCTTCTCGCGGTACACGATCTCGCCGCACGAAGGGCACTTCTCCCACACGTCGCCGGGAAGGTCGCGGCGGTCGGCCGCCTGCAGGCGCGTCTTGGGCTTGCGGAACCAGGCCATGATATCGTTTCGGGAATGGGTAAGCGGCAGGCGAGCGCGAAGCGCCGCCCTCTCCATATCCGAGAGGACGGCGCAATGAGAGCGCCCTATCTACCGTCCGACTTTTCCGGCGCCGCTAGCCGCGGCCGCGGGACTCGGCGGCAATGCGTTGAACCACGGCCATTGCCACCAGGTTGACCAGCAGGAACGAGCCGCCGTAGCTCACGAACGGCAGCGGGATGCCGGTGATCGGCATGATGCCCACCGTCATCCCCACGTTCACCAGCACGTGCGCGAACCAGCTTCCGAACAGCCCGAAGGGCACCATGCTCGCGAACGGGTCCGACGAGCGCTCGGCGATCTTCACCAGGCGCCAGAAGATGAGGCCGAACACCAGCAGCACGCACAGCACGCCGATGAAGCCCTTCTCCTCGCCCACCACCGAGAAGATGAAGTCGGTGTGCTGCTCGGGGATGAACGCCAGGCGCTTCTGCGTCCCCATCGTGAAGCCCTTCCCGAACCACCCGCCGCTGCCGATGGCCACGCGCGACTGGATCAGGTTGTACCCCGAGCCGCGCGGATCGACCGACGGGTCGAGGAACACCATCAGGCGGTTCTTCTGGTACGGCTTCAGGTGCTGCCACAGCGGGAGCGCGACGAGCCCGGCCGCCAGGTTCAGCAGGAAGATCGACGCCTTCTCGGACAGGTACGCGTCGCGGAAGTACAGCAGCGCCATCAGCACGATCACGTACGCGCCGAAGACCCAGGGGTTGATCGACAGGAACAGCGACAGCGCCGGGCTCACCAGGAAGAACAGCGTGCCCAGCGGCGTTCCCGCCCAGAACAGCGCCCAGATCAGGATGGAGCAGAAGACGAGGCCGGTGCCCAGGTCGGGCTGGAGGAGGACGAGGCCCATCGGCACCATCACGACGGCGACCGGCTTCCACAGCGCCCACAGCGTCCGCGGCGGCTCGCGCCACTCGCCCAGCACCCGCGCCAGCATCAGCACCACCGAGATCTTCGCGATCTCCGACGTCTGGATGGTGACGGGGCCCAGGCGGATCCAGCTCTTCTCGCTCGCCGCCACGCCCGTGCCGCCGCCGCCGATGAAGAGCGTGAGGACGAGGAGGACGAGGCAGAAGACGTAGGCTGGCTGGGCGGCCCACTCCAGCCACGCCACCGGCACCTTCATCACGAACGGGATGACCAGCAGCGAGATGGCGAACCAGAGGATCTGCTGCCGCCACGCGCCGGCCGCGATCCTCGACGGCACGTCCACGATGCCCGCGCTGTAGATCATGGCGATGCCGAAGGCCGCGAGGCCCAGCACCAGCAGGAACAGCATGGGGTCGCCGATCTGGAGCGGACGGTAGCGCCTCATCTCAGACCACCGCCCGGTAGATGGCCGACGCGGCCAGGCCCGCGGCCGCGGCGTACAGCCCCTCGAGCGGCGAGATCAGCAGCAGCGACGAGGCGGGCCCCGCGCTCGCCGTGGCCCAGAGCACCAGATAGAGCAGCACGTCGTAGATCCACTTGCCCGCGAAGAGGTACAGCGCCAGCAGCACGGGACTGTCCCCCGCCATCATGTCGCGCGACCGCGAGGCGAAGTAGCCCATCACCGCCAGCACCAGCGAGCTGGCGCCCACCGTGAACGACACCGCGCCCTCCAGCAGCCCCAGCACCAGCCCCAGCCCAGAAGCCGTGCCCGGCCGGATACGGCGCGCCGCGAGGAGGAACGCCACCACGAGCAGGTCGGGCGCCAGCGGCCCCAGCCCCAGCCCGATGCGCAGAACGAAGTGGAGGATGACCAGCCCGGCGATGAAGGCGATGAACTTGTAGCGCGTGTCGCCCGTCATCGCCTGACCTCGTTCCGCCTGGGGGGCGGAGTCGTGGGTGTGGTTGCGGGAGGAGCCTGGACGGCGGGCTCCGGATGCGTGATCGGCCGCCCCAGCAGCCGCGGTCCGCGCGGACGCGGCGCCGCAGGCTTCGGGCGCTCGGCCGGGACCGGGGTAGCGCCCGCTGCCGGCGTGGCGGACGCACCGCCCGGCACGACCGGCGTGCCGGCAGGCGTCACCAGCGAGTCCGCCGGCGGCGCGCCCGTCAGCCGGACGCCCCACGCGGCCGCGAGGTCCTGGTCGCTCGGCGCGGCCGTACGCTGGCCCAGCACGAGCACGTGCGCCGCCTGCGTGGGGCTCACCATGGGCCGGATGTAGAAGGCGCGCTGCGCCAGCCCCGTCTTGTCCTTGCCGCTGCCCGACACCTTGCCGATGGGGATGCCGCGGGGGTACATCTGCCCGTCGCCCGAGGTGACGATCAGCGCGCCCGTCTTCGGCACCGTGTGCAGCGCCTGCGGCGTGAACACCAGCACCTGCTCGCCGTTGGGACCCGTCGCCGGCTCCGCGAGCCCGTACGTCGCCCCGTCGGTGGTCATCACGCTGGCGCGGAAGTCGGGGTGTGTCCAGTCGATGGCCACAGCCGCGCCGTCGTCCACCTGGCGCACCATCCCCACCAGCCCCTCGGCGGTGACGATCGGGGCGCCCTCGCGCACCCCGTCGGCCGAGCCGGCGCTGAGCTGGAGCGTGCCGTCCCGGCCGGGGCCCGTCATCCGCGTCGCCTCGGCGGCCACGAACGAGTACGCCAGGCGCTGCTTGAAGCCCAGCAGCGACCGCAGCTCGCGGTTCTCCGCCGCCATTCCCGCCTGCCCCACGAGGAACGAGGCCAGCGAGTCGCGCTCGGCGCGCAGGCGGGCCACGTCGTCGAAGCGGCCCTGGCGGTCCGCCGAGCCACGCTGGAGAGCGAGCGGCAGGCGCAGCACAGTGGCCCGCAGCCCGTCCGCCAGCCCCTCGCGGTACTTGAGCGGGATAACGAGCAACAGGAGCGCGAGGATGACGAAGCCGCCGGCGACCGCCAGGTCGCGCTTGCGGCCGCGCTCGCCCGCTCCGCGCAGGTACGGCTTGAACGCGCTCAGGTGGTCAACACTCCTCTGTACTTGGCCACGTCGTCGAGGATGCGCCCCGCGCCGCGCACCACGCAGGTCAGCGGCTCCTCGTCGACGTGGATGGGCAGGTTCGTCTCGCGCGCGATCAGCACGTCAAGGCCGCGGATCAGCGCTCCGCCACCCGTCATGACGATGCCGCGGTCCACGATGTCCGACGCCAGCTCGGGCGGCGTGATCTCCAGCGCACGGCGCACGGCCTCCACGATCGCCTGGATCGGCTCCTGGATGCACTCGCGGATCTCCTGCGAGTGCACCCGCACCGTCTTGGGGATGCCGGAGACGAGGTCGCGGCCCTTCACGTCCATCTCGCGCTCCTCGCCCGTGCTGAAGGCACTGCCGATCTGGATCTTGACCGCCTCGGCCGTGGCCTCGCCGATCATCAGGTTGTAGTTCTTGCGCAGGAAGGTGACGATGGCTAGGTCGATCTCGTCGCCGCCCACCCGGATCGACGTGTCGCAGACGATGCCGCTCAGCGCGATCACCGCGATCTCCGTGGTCCCGCCCCCGATGTCGATCACCATGTTGCCGGTGGGCGTCTCCACGGGCAGGCCCACACCGATGGCCGCGGCCATCGGCTCGGCCACCATGTAGACCTCCTTCGCCCCCGCCGCCTGCGCGCTGGAACGCACGGCCCGCCGCTCCAGCTCGGTGATGCCCGACGGCACGCCCACGACCATGGTGGGCTTCAGCTTCAGGAAACGCTTCGAGGTGACCGTCTCCAGGAAGTAGCGGAGCATAATCTCCGTCACGTCCACATCGGCGATCACCCCGTCCTTGAGCGGGCGCACGGCCAGGATGCCTTCCGGCGTGCGGCCCAGCATGCGCTTCGCTTCCAGCCCGATGCCCTTGGGCTTGCCCGTGGCCCGGTCCAGCGCCACGACCGAGGGCTCGTTCAGCACGATGCCCTCGCCCTTCACATATACCAGCGTGTTCGCGGTCCCGAGATCGACGGCGATGTCGTTGACCGGAATGAAGCTCCCCGATTTGAACCAGCGAAAGGCCATGACTTTCCCGGATACTTTCTCACCGCGGCGCGCCCGCCGCGGCTCGCGTGGGAGGGCTTACCGCCCTGTAGGACTACTGGTTACGAGAGCCGGGAAGCTATGCCCCTCCCCCAGAACATGCAACCCGACTCGGCCGCGGCGTGCCACCGCGCCGGCCGCGTGATGCACGCCGTGTGCCCGCGTCGCCGAATCGCCCGTTCCCACCCGGAACCTCTACTCTCCGCCTCGGATCACCCTCGCGGATGACACGCCGCGGACCGCCGTCAGAACGCACTCCGCACCCGCGAAACGCGAAACCCGCCGCCGGACGATGCCGGGCAGCGGGAGATTCGACCTGCGAGATGTCAGAAAAGAGCGAGCAGCGTGTCCTTACCTTGCAGCGGCCCTGACGCCATCGCCTGGCAGCTACCTGGCTTCGTACTCGACGACGGAGTGACGAGGACGGAGAGCGGAGGCTCAGCCGTTATCGCTGCCCTTGTCCGGCCCGTACTGCGCCCGCGGCTCGGCGACGAGCGATACGCCCCAACCCGGCTGGACCCGGTACTCGGGCGAGAGGAGGCTGCGCACCGAGACGTCGGTGTCCAGATCGGGCCAGGTGAGCGCCCGGCCGCCCGGCCTGACGTGCACGCCGGCGAGGTCCTGCGGAGCGAAGGCGCGAAGCTCGGGGTCACGGTCGGCGGGCACATCCACGTGCCGGCCGTCGGTGAGCTCCAGAAAGATCCTGCCGCTCGCGACGTCGTAGCGCGCGGACGCTGCACGCGGCTCGGACAGCGCGGCAATTCGGCCGGCCTCGACGGCGGCCGGGATCTGGGCGAGGATCTCTTCGTCGGTGGGCGGGGTCCACTCAGGTGCCATGGATCTCTCTCCACTTCAGGATGTACCTGGCTTGAGACGCCTCTACGAGGCGGTACGCCTTCACCACGTCCTTCGTCTTCATGCCGTTGACCTCGCGCACGCTCGGCGCCGTGACGAAGTCGCCGAGCAGGACCACGCACTCGGCGCCCGCGTTGAAGACGTGCACGTGCGGGGGCGGATGGTCGTCGGGATAGATCACGATCTGGAACCCGCCGTTACGGTCTATCTTCGGTGACAAGTATAAACGAAGGTTGCAGGTTTGGGAAGGACGGCGTGGACGGCTCAGCCGTCACGCCAGCGAACGGGCCGGGTGGCGCGCGGATGCACGTCCAGGCGGCGTGCCATGCGGCGGAACTCCGCCCCATGATCGACCGGGCGCCCCGTGGCGTGCTGCCACAGGTGGATCATCTCGTGGCGCAGCGTCAGCTCCGCCTCGCCAGGCATGCCGTGGACGCAGAGACGGCGCGAGATGACGATCTCCAGCGGCTGCGGGGAGAAGTGGCCGTTCCGCCGTCGCATCTGCCCACTCAAGTAGAGTGGGACGGAGGGGAGCGTATCGTCGAAGTATTCCGCGTTGGCTCGCGTGAACTCCTCGCGCAGCCGCTCCAGGTGCGGGCGGTCGTGCGCGGGGACGTGCCGGCGACGCGGGTGCCGGCTCGATCCGGCTGCAGGGATCGCGGTGATGAAGCGCCGGACCGTCTCGCGCGCGGCGTTGCGGACGCGCCGGTCGCGCGAGGAGAAGAGAACGGCCGCGGCGACGATCACCGCCTCCGGGGCGGAGGCGAACGCGTGATTCAGGCGCAGTTCCGCCCCGCCCCGCGCGACGGAGGCCATCACCCGGCGGTTGCGTGTGAGCACGACGCGGAGGAACCCGCCTCCCGCGCGGCGGGCGATCTCCAAGAGCGCGGCCTCGTCCCGATCGCCCCGCTCTGCGAGCGGGAGAGAAGCGATCGCGCTCGGAGGAGGAGCGGGAGGAGACTGCGTCGCGGGCGTGGACGGCCGAGCGTTCCCGCGCGCCTCGGGAGGCGGCGCG
>DASRQW010000073.1 GCA_035696245.1 Longimicrobiaceae bacterium
CGGATGGAGACCAGCGCCTCCTCCATCGCGCGGTCGCCGTCGATCCACCCGCGCTCGGCCGCGGCCACGATCATCGCGTACTCGCCGGACACGTGGTAGGCGCACACCGGGTGGCCCGTCTCGCGCTTCACGCGGTGGATCACGTCCAGGTACGCCAGCGCCGGCTTCACCATCACGATGTCCGCGCCCTCGGCGATGTCGAGCCGCACCTCGCGCAGCGCCTCGTCGGCGTTGGCGGGGTCCATCTGCGCCGCACGGCGGTCGCCGAACTGCGGCGTGCTGTCCGCCGCGTCGCGGAACGGGCCGTAGAAGGCCGACGCGTACTTGGCCGAGTACGCCATGATCGACGTCGCCGAGTGCCCCGCCTCGTCCAGCGCCTGGCGGATCGCGCCCACCCGGCCGTCCATCATGTCGGACGGGGCGACGATGTCCGCGCCCGCCTCGGCGTGCGTGAGGGCGGTGCGGGCCAGCAGCGGCACGGTGGCGTCGTTGTCCACCTCGTCGCCGCGCACGATGCCGCAGTGGCCGTGGCTGGTGTACTCGCACAGGCAGACGTCCGTGACGACGACCAGCTCCGGCAGCTCGCGCTTGAGCGCACGCACGGCTTTCTGCACGATCCCGTCGTCGTGGTACGCGCCGGTGCCCTCCGCGTCCTTCGCCTCCGGAAGCCCGAAGAGCAGCACGGCGGGGATGCCCAGCGAGAGCGCCTCCTCGGCGTCGCGCAGCAGCTCGTCCACCGACGTCTGGTCCACGCCCTTCATCGACCCCACGGGCCTGCGGACACCCTGCCCCGGCACGACGAAGAGCGGGAGGATCAGGTCCGAGGGACTCACCACCGTCTCCCGCACCAGCGCGCGGATGGGCTCGGTACGGCGCATGCGCCGCGGGCGGTACGCGGGATAGCTAGACATCTCCATCTCCATCTATCTGGAAAGCTCGTTCATCACGTTCATCCCCCGGCGCCGCCGGGGATCGTCAGCCGTCGACCATCGACCATCCGGCGGAAGGTGCCGCACCGGCCGGTCATCTGCCGACTTAGGCCGGGTAGCATCGGCCGATCATCTTCCGAATCTCCGGTCAACCCGCCGTCCTGCATCTCACGACACGGGAGTTGAGGATGGATCGATGATCTCGCTCGACAGGTCCCGTTCGCCCGCGGTCAGAACAGCAGCGAGAGGCCGGCCTGGAAGCGGCGCTCGTTCCAGCTGTGGCCCTGGTCGCGGAAGTACAGCGCGGACGCTTCGGCGTGGCGGTGCACACGCATGGCGGCGTCCAGCTGGAGGCCGCTGCTGCGTCCCTCGTGCTCCGGTGCGAACTGGTTGCCGGCCCGCAGCGGCGTGTCGTACCCGTGCGCCGTGCGCTCGTGCGTGAAGGCGCGGGCGCCCAGGCGCAGGCGCGCGTCCATGAGCTCGGCGCGCGCATAGCCCATCCACTCCCAGCCCTCGCCGCCCAGCGGATGGCCGAGCGTGTGGATGCCGCTCGCCCAGCCGCCCGGCTGCTGGAGGTGCAGGTACCACGGCGGGTTGCCGCAGCAGAACTTGGCGAAGCCCGTGCGCTCCACGCCCAGCGCGAGCTGCGGCACGCCCGGCACCGCGGGCACGAAGAGGCCGAAGATGCGCCCCGGCTCGCGCCACCACGCGCCCGACGCATCCTCGGCGCCCCACTCCATGTACAGCGTGACCGGGATCACGCTCTCCGTGGGCGCGCGGTAGCGCACGTCGGCCGAGACCACCTGGTTCTCGAAGTCGGCCGAGAGGATCCCCAGGAACATCTTGCCGACGGTGGAGAACGTTACCGGCGTGCCGATGCTGTCGCCGCCGAACACCGACGCGCGGTTGATGCCGATGTCCAGGCGCGGGTGCGGCTGGATGGCCCCCCGCATGCCGAAGAAGTACGGACGGCCGGGATGCCGCGGCTCCTCCAGCCGTGTCACGAACACCTCGCCGCTCGCGGGGCCCAGGTAACGCAGCAGCCACGGGAAGCGGAACGGCTGCGTCGTCTGCAGCTCCACGCGCGGAAGCGTGGCGCCGGTGAGCACCACCCCGCCGCTCGTCGCCGGCCCGTAGCCCATCGTCTCGCGGCCCACGGAGAGGGAGACGGAGCGGAAGCCGACGGTCGCCTCCCAGCGGTCCAGCGCGGCGCCGCCCTCTCCCACGCTCGGGTCGGCTTCCACGACGGCGAACCGCGTGAGCGCCGCCGCGAGCGTCCCCGTCGCCCGCACCTGGGAGAGCTCCGGGAGGTCGGCCGGCCCCTGGCGATTGCCGAACAGGCCCTTGCCCGGGCTCACCCGCCCCACGTGGTCCACGTAGCGCCCGCCCACCGAGCCGCCCAGCAGGCGCACGGGCGAGAGCCGCTCCGGGTGCGCCGACGAGTCGCCCGGCTCCACGTCCGCCTCCGGGAATTCCTCCACGAAGCGCTCGTACCAGCCGCGCGTCATCTCCGCCAGCCCCGGCCGCGGGTGCGACGCGGCGCGGTAGGCCGCCTCGCGCAGCGCGCGGGCCACGACCATGCGGGGGACGGAGCGCTGTGCCGGCAGGTAGCCGCTCACCAGCCCCAACGCCTCCGCACGCCACGCGGCGGCGACCGCCCAGTGCGTGGGCGGCAGCATGGGCGATACGGGGAGAGGATCCACGGGCGGCACCGGGCGAACGGACGGGAGGTCATCGTCCAGAACCAAGGTGGGTACGGCGCGCGCTGCGGAGTCCGGCACCTGCGCATGCAGCGCCCGTGGCGCTCCGGCACCGAGCACGGCGAGAAGGCAGCCGGCGTACCACAGGCGCGGGCGTCCGGCGCCACCAACGACGGAGCCGCCGCCTGCACGCGTGCAGGGGCGGCTTCCATCTTCCTGCGTATCAACGCCTTGGCTCGGCATCGGCCTCATCTGCTCTCCCCTTCGCATAGCTTCCGCACCGCCGCAACCAGTCCCGAGATGGTGTACTCCTCCGCCTCCACGTCCACCGTCAGCCCCAGCTCCCGCGCCGTCGCCGACGTGATCGGGCCGATGGACGCGACCCGCGCGCCGCCCAGGTCCGTGCCCGCGAGGTCGACGAAGTTCTTCGCGGTGGAGCTGGACGTGAACGTCACCACGTCGATCTCCCCCGCCGCGAGGCGCCTGCGCACGCTCTCCGCCTCCGCGCCGTCCGGCACGGTGCGATACGCGGCGACCTCGACGACATCGGCCCCGCGGCCTCGCAGCGCGTCCGGCAGCACCGAGCGCGCGACCTCGGCCCGCGGCAGCAGGATGC
>DASRQW010000074.1 GCA_035696245.1 Longimicrobiaceae bacterium
AGGGGGCACCTTTCCGCAGCGCCACCCTCCCAGCACCGCCACATCGGTTCGTCCGAAATCAGTAAGGGCCGACGACGGATAGTCATCGGCCCTTCTTCATCGAACTTCTAAAAGCTGCTGTTTTCGCTGCCCTACGCCATCGGGTGGCGGTGGGCGGCGGAATAGCGGCCGGTCACGTGGTGCTCCAGCTGCCGCTCGATGTCGCCCAGCAGCGAGCTGGCGCCGAAGCGGAACAGCTCCGGCCGCAGCCAGTCGTTGCCCAGCTCCTCCTTCATCATCATCAGCCACTCCAGCGACTGCTTGGCGGTGCGGATGCCGCCCGCGGGCTTGAAGCCCACCTTGTGGCCCGTGCGCTCCAGGTACTCGCGGATGCAGCGCGACATCACCAGGCCCACCGGCATCACGGCGTTCACGCTCTCCTTGCCGGTGCTGGTCTTGATGAAGTCCGAGCCCGCCATCATGCACACCAGCGACGCGCGGGCCACGTTGCGCAGCGTGGCCAGCTCGCCCGTGGCCAGGATCGCCTTCATGTGCGCCGGGCCGCAGGCCTCGCGGAACGCTCGCACCTCGTCGTACAGCGCCTCCCAGTTGCCGGTGAGCACGTGGGCGCGCGTGACCACGATGTCGATCTCCTCCGCCCCCGCCTCTACCGAAGCGCGGATCTCCTCCACGCGCTGCGGGAAGGGCGACAGGCCGGCCGGGAAGCCGGTGGATACGGCGGCCACGGGAATACCGGAGCCGCGCAGCGCATCGACCGCCGTGGGCACCATCGCGTGGTACACGCAGACGGCGGCGGTGCGGATGGGCAGCTCGGTCGCACCCAGCGCCTCCAGCAGGTCCGGCCGCACGGGCTGGCGGGCCTTGGCGCACAGACGGCGCACGTTGCCCGGCGTGTCGTCGCCCGAGAGCGTGGTCAGGTCCATCAGGGTGATGGCGCGCAGCAGCCAGGCGGCCTGCCACTGCTTCTTCACCGTGCGCCGCGTGCCGATGGTGCCGGCGCGGCGCTCCACCGCGCTGCGGTTCACCTTCACGTCGGCCACCCAGTCCAAATCCAGGGACGTGCCGGGGTTGCGGCCCTCCTCGTGGGCGGTGCCGATGTCGGGCGTGCGCGAAGGGACGGCGACGAGCTGCTTCTGGCGGGTGCTGGACATGCCGGTGCTTCCTGTTGAACCGCCGCCGCGGGGGAGCGTTCGCGCCCCGGCGCCGCGCGGGCCGGATGGACGTGGTGGTGCACGGAACAAGATAGACGAATCCCCCGCCCGCCGCCATTCCCGTGCCCACCCGCCAAGGCGGTCCGCCCGGCATCCCCGCGACCGGGTTGGTCGAGGCGGGCGAAGGCCCGCAGCGCATCCGCACGGAACGGCGGCACCCCATCTCCGGAGAGGCGAAAGGATGTCTGGGCACGGACGGCCTCCATACATCTCCCGACACACACAGGCCTGCCGTTCCGGGGTCCGCTCCACACCTCCGTCCGTCCCCGCGCATCAGCCGACGGTGCGCCGCGGCGGGAACGTGAAGGGGCGCCGTTCTTGCTAAACGCAGACGGGAACCGGCCCTGCGCCGGCCGCATCCACACGGGCACACCGCGCACGCACCATGACCGGAAGCTACAACCCGGCGCTGGTCGCCGTCTCCGTCTTCATCGCCATCCTGGCGTCGTTCGCGGCGCTGGCGCTGGCGTCGCGCGTCACGGCGGCGCACGGGCGGCTGCGCGCGGCGTGGCTGGCCGGCGGCAGCGTGGTGATGGGCACCGGCATGTGGAGCATGCACTTCGTGGGGATGCTCGCGTACCGGATGCCCGTGCCCACGGCGTACGGCGTGCCCATGCTCATCGTCTCGGCCGGCGCGCCAACGCTGGCGTCGCTGCTCGGGCTGTGGGCCATGGCGCGCCCCAAGCCCGGCCGCGCCGGCGTAGCCATCGCGGGTGTGCTGATGGGCGGGGCGATGGGGGCGATGCACTACCTGGGCATGGCCGCCATGCAGGTCCCCGCGCGCATCGGCTACGATGCCGGCCGCGTGGCGCTGTCCGGCGCGATCGCGATCGGCGCCTCCGTTGCCGCCATCGCGCTGGGCATCCGCTTCCGCGAGGACTCCACCGCCGCCGGGCGCTGGTACAAGTCGGCCGCGGCCGTGGTGATGGGCCTCGCCATGGCGGGGATGCACTACACGGCCATGTCGGCAGCGCGCTTCACGCGCCAGGGCACGTCCATGCGCGTGGCGCAGGACCACGTGCTCCAGACCGAGGGCCTGGCGGGCGCCGTCTCCATCGCCACGGTGGTGCTGCTGTGCATCGCCCTGCTGGGCGCGCTTGTGGACCGCCGGATGCGCGCCCGCACCGCCGAGACGGAGGCGCTGCGCCGCAGCAAGGAGCGCTTCCGCTCGCTCGTGCTCGCCAGCGCGCAGATCGTGTGGATGGCCGACGCGGACGGCGGCTTCGCGGGCGAGCAGCGCGACTGGGGCACCTTCACCGGCACCCCGGCCGAGGTGTACGCCGGCCACGGCTGGCTGGACGCGGTGCACCCGGACGACCGCGCCGAGACCGCGGCCGAGTGGCGCGCGGCGCTGGAGAGCCGCGGCACCTTCCAGCGCGAGCTGCGGCTGCGGCGCTTCGACGGCGAGTACCGGCACATGCTCGTGCGCGGCGTGCCCGTGCTGGAGCCGGACGGCTCCGTGCGCGAGTGGATGGGCGCGGTGAGCGACGTGACCGACCGCGTGCGCGAGCAGCAGGGCCGCGACTTCCTGGTCGAAGCCAGCCGCGTGCTGGCCTCGTCGCTGGACTACGAGACCACGCTCACCGCCGTGGCGAGCCTGGCCGTCACCGGGCTCGCAGACTGGTGCGCCGTGGACGTGGTGGAGGAGGACGGCGCGGTGCGGCGCGTCACCCTCGCGCACCCGGACCCGCGCCGCGTGGAGCTGGCGCGGCGGCTGGAGGAGGCGTACCCCGTGGACCCCCGCGCCGGCAGCGGCCTGCGCACCGTGCTCCGAACCGGCCGGCCGGAGCTGGTGCCGGACGTGACCGACGAGATGCTCCGCGCCGGCGCGCGCGACCCCGAGCACCTGGAGCGCGTGCGCGAGCTGGGAATGCGCTCGTACGTGATCGTGCCCATGTGCGTGCGCGACCAGGCGCTCGGCGCCATCACCCTGGTCACCGCCGAGTCCGGCCGCCGCTACGGCGCCGCCGAGCTGCACCTGGCCGAGGAGCTGGCCCGCCGCGCCGCCGTGGCCCTCGACAACGCCCGCCTCTTCCGCGAGACCGAGGAGTCGCGCGTGCAGCTGGAGCAGCAGGCCGCCGAGCTGGAAGAGGCGCAGGCCGAGATGGAGATGGCGCACGACGAGCTGCAGCACGCCAACGAAGAGCTGCAGCGCCGCACCGCCGACGCCGAGCGCGCCCGCGCCGCGGCCGACGAGGCGAACGAGGCCAAGTCGTCGTTCCTGGCCACCATGAGCCACGAGCTCCGCACCCCGCTCAACGCCATCGGCGGGTACGCGCAGCTCATGGAGATGGGCATCCACGGCCCCGTCACCGAGGCGCAGGCCGAGAACCTGGAGAAGATCCGCCGCAACCAGACGCACCTGCTGGGCCTTATCAACGACATCCTCAACTTCGCCAAGATCGAGGCGGGGCACGTGCAGTACCGCATCGAGCGCGTGCCGGTGAACGAGACGCTGGCGGGGCTGGAGGCGCTGGTGGAGCCGCAGGTGCGCGCCAAGGGCCTGGACTACGCCTTCCGCCCCGGCGATCCCGCGGCCACCGCGTGCGCGGACCGGGAGCGCATGGAGCAGATCGTCCTCAACCTGCTCACCAACGCCATCAAGTTCACCGCGCCGGGCGGCCGCATCGTCATGGAGTGGGAGGCCGGCGGCGACCGCGTGGCCGTACGCGTGCGAGACACCGGCCGCGGCATTCCGCCGGAGAAGATGTCGGCCGTGTTCGAGCCGTTCGTGCAGGTGGACCCGGCGCTCACCCGCGCCAACGAGGGCACCGGCCTGGGCCTCGCCATCAGCCGCGACCTGGCGCGGGCCATGGGCGGCGACCTCGCGGCCGAGAGCGAGCCGGACGTGGGCTCCACCTTCACGCTCACGCTTCGCCAGGGAGCCCCGCTCACCGCGGCCGAGCTGGCTGCCCTGCCCGCGCCGCGCCGCGAAGCCGCCCTCGCCCCCGAGCCCGGTCCCTCCGCCTCCGCCGCCTGATCGCCGCACGCGTGCCTGGGTGCGGTCCGGAATCGCCGCTCCCGTGCGTGCGCGCAGGCTTTCGGCGGACGACGGCGCCAGAGCCGGCAATCGGGTGGCGTGTAGCGCAACCCCGCCGGCCACCCACTATCGACACGCTGGCGGCAGCCACACGGGAAGCTCGGATGCGCGTGAAAGTCCGGGTAGGCACGAGGAAGCCGCCCATCTCCCACTCCTCAGAGGAGGCGAGATGAGCGGCTTCTTCGCGCGGCTTCGGTCGTGCGGCCCCCGGCGACCAACTTACCCGGCACACACCGACCGCGTCATGCGGCGCCGTTCTGCTGGTTCCGAAGGGTTTCGCTGCTCAGCAGGCGGGGCCGCGCGTGGTCTGCGTGGCGTCCGCGAGGCGGCCACCGGAGTCACTGACCTGCACGGTCACCTCGTCGGTGCACACGTTCGATGCGATCGTGTGATGGAGATACTGCGTACCGTTGGAGTTCAGCACGTTGTCGGCGCAGGGGGAGTTGCCCGCTCCGTAGCACACGTGCTCCAGCCACACGTACGTATACCCGCCGCTGCCGCCGCTGGGAGCCGCGGTGTACACGACGGTCTGCGCCGACGTCACGGCCGAGGGGCCGGAGATCGTGACCGAGATGTCCGGCGTCGCGCCCCCGCCACCGCCGCCGGAGGTCGGGCAGGTGACATCCACGATGCAGTCGTCCTTGGGCGGGAAGCCCCGCCGCGGCTTCCCGCCATCTCCCGCATGGGGCGCGACCGGATCTCCGCATCCGGCCAGGACCAGCAGCGCCGCCGCCACACCCGCGAATCGCATCATCATCTTTCGTATCGAACGTTGAGGTGAACCGGCTGCAAGGCGCCCTGCATCTCCCGTCATCTACCGGACCGCTGCCGCTCAGAGCAGGCAGGCGGGGCCGGACGTGGTCTTCGACGCCACCGCCGTGTGCCCGGCAGAGTCCGTGACGCGCACGATCATCTGGTCCGTGCACACGTTCGACGCGATGGAGTGGTGGATGTACCACATGCCGTACGGGTCCAGCACCACATCCGAGCACGGCGAGTTGTTCGCCCCGTAGCACACGTGCTCGCTCCACACGTACGAGTAGCCGCCCGTTCCCCCGCTGGCCGCCGACGTGTACACCACGTTCGACGCCGTCGACACGTACGACGGGCCCGACACCGTGACCGTGAGCGCCGGCGTGGTCCCGCCTCCGCCGCCCGACACGGGACAGTCGATCGTGCAGGGGTTCTGCGCGGGAAGGGTCAGCCGGGGCTTGCCGCCCGCGTCTCCCCGCGGCGTCATGGGATCGCTGCAAGCTGCAAGCGCGATCAACGCCGCCGCCACACCCGCGAATCTCATCGTCATCGTTCCATCTCCCGTTTGCTGGAAAATCGTTGCTCCGGACGCGCGCCTACCCGCCTCGCCTGCGGCACCCCGCGCCCGGTGCGGAGATGAACGTATATCCGGAATAGCGTCGTGAAACAAGTGCCGGCCACGCGCGCCCAGTGCCCGTGCGACGTCAGATGCGGGAGATGCGGGAGATGCGGGAGATGCGGGAGATGCGGGAGATGCGGGAGATGCGGGAGATGCGGGAGATGCGGGAGATGCGGGAGATGCGGGAGATGCGGGAGATGCGGGAGATG
>DASRQW010000075.1 GCA_035696245.1 Longimicrobiaceae bacterium
CCGAGTCCGCCGCGGCTGCCCTGCGCAGCTACACCTGCCATGCACTCGCCTCGCTCACCAACTACGGCTACCCCAGTCTCCTGAAAATGCACATAGAATTTTAGAAAATGGTATCAGAGGATGCGGGCGGTAGATGCGCCTCGGAGAATGCGCTGGCAGATGCACGGTAGCATCGCCGCATCCGACGCCGGATCCGCAGGCTGCTCCCGCAGAGTCGTGCGCGAGGCGATCGATCGTGGTCGGCGGTGTCGGAGTGCGGGCGATGCGCACCGTCGGCAGGAACGCATCGTCCGATCATCCGCCGTTCCCGTCAGCGCGCCGACGAGGTACGGCTGTCCCGGCGAACCCGAGGCGGCGAGGGTTACGGCAGCTCCTCGCGCAGGTTGTTGAGGAGGGCTTCCACGTCCAGGCGCTTACGGCCGGGATCGCCGCCAGCCACCGCGGCGGCGTGGCGGACGGCCTGCTCCATCCGATCCCAGTCGCGCACGGTGGCGGCGGCACGGGCGAGCTCCACCAGCGTACCCGGGGCCAGGTCCTTCTCGTCCAGGCGCCGCAGCAGCGCCCAGGCGCCGCTCCACGCCTCCTCGAAGCTGCGGCGGTCCGCGGAGCCCGCCGCGGCACGAGCCAGCAGGGCCAGCGTCGCCACCCGGTCCACCGGGTCGGTGCGCATGGGCAGCAGCCGGTGCAAGAGCGGCACCGCCCGCGCGAAGCTCTCGCGGCCCACCCACAGCGCCGCGACGTCATGCAGCAGGCCGGGAAGCTCCGGGTGCCCGCGGCCGTACGCGCGCATGGCGCCCCGTGCGAAGCCCTCGGCCTCGTCGTGGCTCCCCAGCTCCAGCGCGATGCGGAAGAGGGCGTGCAGCGCCGCGCCTCGCGTCTCCTGAAGCCCGTGGCGGCGGGAGGCACGAAGCGCCTTACCCAGGAGCTTGCGGGCGGCGTCGGGGGTGCCTCGCTGGGCGTACAGCGTGCCCATCTCCACGTAGGCGTGGGCATACGCCTCCCAGTCGCCGGAGCGGCGCGCCAAGCCCACGGTGCGCCGCAGCCAAGTCTCGGCGCGCGAGCCCTTGCGCCACCGCAGCGCCATGGCGCCCACCGCCAGCGCCGCCCGCGCATCGTCGGGCGAGGCGAGGGCGCCCGCCTGGGCGAACGACAACGCCGTGGCGCCGGCCTTCCGCTCCTCGGCCCAGCGGCCGACCTGGAGGCAGACCAGGGTGACCAACTCCGGGCTGGCGCCGCCCGGGTTGCCCACCAGCGCGCCCAGCGTGGTGAGCGCCACCTCGATGCCCGGCTCCGGCGCCACCGAGCCCACCAGCGCCAGCCGTGCGCGGGCCGCGTCGGCGCAGAACAGCCCCTCGCGCTCGCCGGGCGGGAACGACGCCCACAGCGTCACGTCGCGCAACGACTGCCACAGCAGCAGCCCAAGCTCTCCGCGCACCTCGTCCAGGATGTGCGAGGCCTCCAGCGACTCGGCGGGCTCGCGCAGGATGGCGGGGGGCACGCACCACCGCCGGCCCACGTTGCGGCGCCGAAGTGGCGTTGCGGGGGCCGGGTCGGGCTTCACGGAAGGCTCCATGGCGGTCTCCTGGGCGTGGCCGTTCCCGCGGGGGAAGGCGAGTGGCGCGGTGTGGCGGCGGTGTGGCCGGCCACGCGCCCGCACGGTGCCGCACGTGCGGCATCCCCGCGGGATGCGTGCGGCGAGCGGCGGAAGGGGGTCGCCGCACTTGCGCCCCTCCCTCGCATCGCCTACTCTATCCGTGCCAATCCGCACTAAAGTGGACAGAGTGGACGGAAGATAGCTTCCACCCGGGGATGCGTCAATGCTTCCGGAAAGCACGCCCATGCCCGCCGCGCTCCGCGAGTCGGTGCGCACCGCAGTCCAGGCCGCGTCGCTGCGAGAAGTGGCGCGGGACGTGGGCATGAGCCCCTCGGGGCTGAGAAAGTTCCTCGCGGGCAGCAGCGCTTACAGCGCCACGCGGCGGAAGCTTGAGCGCTGGTACGTGCGGCGCGACGCCACCCTCCAGACCGACGGCCTGACCGGCGACTCCGCGCTGCGCGTGGTGGAGGTGCTGGTGCAGGAGCTGCCTCCTTCGCGCCACCTGAGCGCCACGGCCCGCGTGGTCTCCACGCTGGAGGAGGTGTACGGCGCCGCGCGCGTGCGTCCGCCCGGGTGGATGGACGAGCTGCGCGGGCTCGTGTCCGATCCGGACGCGGCCTGAGATCCTGCCGTGCCCCCCGTGAGGGCCGCGGCAGCCCTTCCCACGAACGATCCTCCGAACGTGAAGCCATACATTCCACGCCGCACCGCCCGTGGGCGGGCGCTCACCGGCGCCTGCGCCGCCGCCGTGCTGCTCCTGGCCGGCTGCGGCCGGAAGCCGGGCTCGGTCACGCTGGGCGTGGCGGGGCCGCTGGAGAAGGCCAACGGCCACTCCATGCACCTCGCCGCGCAGATGGCCGCCGACGAGATCAACGCCGCCGGCGGCGTAAACGGCGACAGCCTGATCCTGAAGTTCCAGGACGACAAGGCCGACGCGAAGGAAGCCATCCAGGTCGCGGCCCGGCTGCGCGCGGATCCGTCGGTCGTGGCGGTGATCGGCCACGTCACGTCGAGCGCCACGGTGGACGCGGCTCCCATCTACAACAAGACGTCGGCCGACGAGCGGGCGAGCAGCACGGCCGACAGCACGGGCGCCGCACAGGTCACCGGCGAGCCGCTGGTGGAGATCTCCCCCGCGTCCAGCAGCGTGGAGGTGACGAACGCGGGCGACTGGACCTTCCGCATCGTGCCCACCGACCTGGAGCACGCGCCGGTGCTGGCGCAGTGGGCCGAGCGGCTGGGCGCCAGGCGCGCCGCCATCGTCTACAGCAACGACGACTACGGCCGGGGGGTGATGTCCAGCTTCGCCGACGCCTTCCAGGGCGGCGGGCGCACGGTGGTGTCGCGCGACCCGTACCTGGGGCCGATGGTGGACAACACCGACGGCCTGCAGCCGTTCCTGGCGCGCGCCATCAGCCGCGGCGCCGACGCGCTGGTGGTGGCCGCCCCGGCGGACGGGGTGCTCAAGATCATCCGCCAGGCGCGGGGGCTGGGCTTCCGCGGCCCCATCCTGGGCGGCGACGGCCTCACGTCGCTCAAGGACTCGGCCGCGGCGAACGGCGTGTACGTGAGCTCGGCCTTCCTGCCGGACCGCGCGGACGCGCGCACGCAGGAGTTCGTGAAGGCGTACGAGGCGCGCTACCACGAGCTGCCGGACCACCGCGGCGCGATGACGTACGACCTCGTGTATCTGCTCGTCGAGGCGATCAAGAAGGCGGGGGCGAACCGCGCCGCCATCCGCGACTACCTGGCGCAGGTGGGCAGCGGCCAGCCGGCCTTCCCCGGCAAGGCCACGGGGGAGATCCGCTTCGACAAGAACGGCGACGTCGTCGGCCGCCAGGTCGTCATCGGCGTCATCCAGAACGGGCGCCTGGTCACCGCGAGCCGGTAGACGGCTGGCGAAACGCGAGACGATAGGCGCCCCGCGGCAGGTTCCGCGGGGCGCCTCGTCTTTTCTCTATCAGTCGATGGGAGGCCGAGCAGTCGAACCCCGATCGGGATCGATGGCGGTGATCGATCGGGATTGGCGATCACGCCGGCGGATGCGCATCGTCCGCATCTACAATCGCCGGTTGCGGCGGGAGGAGAGTTTTCGGATGCGATGAATCGCACCCGTACATGCCGGGACGGTGTCGAGGGTCGAGGGGGAGCATCCCAGTGGAAACGAAGCGCGGGGCCGGTGCAAATGCGCCGGCCCCGCGTCGTCGTGCATCGCCCTTCCAGCGGCTACTTGCCGCAGCCGCAGTCGCTTCCGCAGCCCGGGCCGTCCTTCTTGCCGCCGCGGGCGGAGAGGAGGGTGCGGCGCCACTTGCTGCCCACGTACGCGGCCGCGGCCAGCACAATCCCGCCGGCGGCCAACGACTGGGCCGCCTGCCCGCTCATCTCCAGCATCATCATCGTCATATCGCTCCTCCTTACTCTCAGCCGAAACCCAGCGCGCGGCCGCCCTGGTAGACGATCAGCGCCGCGACGTAGGCCATCGCCAGCATGTACACGAACTGGAAGGCGGCCCACTTCACGCCCGTCCACCCGCCGCCCGTCTCGCGCACGACCACCGCGCCGGTGCTCATGCACATCATCGCGAACACGTAGAACACCATCAGCCCCACGGCCACCAAGGGCGTGTAGACGGGCAGGCCGCTGGCCTGGTGCCGCTCGGCGCGCAATTCCTCGCGGAGCGTCCTGCTCGACTCGTCTGCCGAACTGCCAACGCCGTAGATGGTGCCCATGGTGGACACGAACACCTCGCGCGCGGCGAACGACGCCACGATGCCCACGCCGATCTTCCAGTCGTACCCCAGAGGGCGCACGGCGGGTTCGATGGCGTGCCCCACGTGGCCCAGCACGCTCCCGGCGAGCTGCGCCTCCTGCGCCTTGTCCGCACTCATCCCCGGCGCCGACGCAGTCTTCGGGTACGTCGCCAGGCCCCAGAGCACGATGGAGAGGGCCAGGATGACCGTGCCGGCCTTGCGCAGGAACATCTGCGCGCGGTGCGAGACGGAGAGCGCCAGGCTGCGGGGCCGCGGCATGCGGTACGGCGGCAGCTCCATGATCATGGGCCGCGTCTGGCCCTTCATGAGCGTGCGCTTGAAGATGGCGGCCACCCCCAGCGCGCTCAGCGTGCCCAGCAGGTACATGGCCAGCAGCGTCATGCCCTGCAGGTTGAAGATCCCGGCGATCGCCACCGGCGGGATGAAGCTGCCGATGAGCAGGGTGTAGATGGGGATGCGCGCCGAGCAGCTCATCAGTGGCAGCACCAGGATGGTGGCCAGCCGGTCCTTGGGATTCTCGATGGTGCGCGTGGACATCACCCCCGGCACCGCGCAGGCGTAGCCGGAGAGCAGGGGGATGAAGCTGCGTCCATGCAGTCCCACGCTCCTCATGAAGCGGTCCATG
>DASRQW010000076.1 GCA_035696245.1 Longimicrobiaceae bacterium
TCCACCATCTGGAACAGCTCCAGCGGAGTGTCGTTTCGCCCGAGCATCGCTCTACGCAGAAGAGGAGTTCACCAGTAGATTCGCTCCCTCAATCTACCGCTTCACACCCTGAGGCGCAGCGTTTTTCAACAGACTTCTAGAAACCAGACGAAGAAAAGAGGGCCCCCCTCATCGTCTCCCCAGAACGACGGGGAGCAAGATGCCGCTCATGTACAGCGAGCCGAATGCGAGCTTCCTCGAGCGCATTCTCATCTTCCGACCGTCCCGTCTCCACCGCCCAGCCGGTGAACTCCCGCCAGCCGCAGCACCTCGTCGGCGCAGCCCCAGGATAGGGTGAAGCCGGAGCCGCCGTGGCCGTAGTCATGGATCAGGAGGCAGCCGCCGCGCATCTCCTCCGCCTCCACGCGGACGGAGCCGTGGCGCGCGGGCCGCAGCCCGACGGCGCGTTCGAGGATGCGCAGCCCGGCCGTCTCCGGCACGAGGGCGGCACAGCGGGCGCGGATGCCATCCACCGTCGCGTCGTCGGTCGTCTCGTCCCACACGTCGTCCTCCGCAGTGCCGCCGAGGATACAGTCGCCAGATCGGGAGAAGACGTATGTGACCTCGCCCGCGGGTGTGTCGTGGACGACGTGGTGCGGGGTGGACGGCTTCTCCACGCGCAGCACCTGGCCGCGCACCGGGTAGACCGCCTCGTCGCCGCAGAGCTGGCGCGCGCCCAGGCCGGTGCAATTCACGACGAGCCGTCCCTCCGCGCGTAGCTCCGCGAGGTCGTGGACGACGAGCCGCTCGATCGTCCCGCCCGCCGTCTTGAAGCGGCGGACGAGGTACGGGAGATAAATGGGCGTGTCGATCATGGGCACGCGCATGCGCAGGGCTTCGACGGCGCCTTCAGCCAGGCCCTCGCGGATGCGTTCGACGCCCACGGCGCCGTGCCAGCCCTCGTCGTGCGCGGGGGCGGCGAACAGCTCGGTGAGCACGATGTCGCTCACGCCCGCCGCGAGGTCAGCCGAGATGCGGCGAAGCTCGTGCAGCGTGTCGACGGCCCAGCGCTCCACGCGGTCCGGCGGCTCCGCGCGGTACGGGTACCACACCGCCGCCGCGCGGGGAGATGCGGGGCTGGGCGGCCACTCCCCCGCCCTCTTCGGCCGGATCGCGTCCGTCGCCATCTCCGCCGCGACGATGCGGACGGGCACGCCGCGCTCCCGCAGCCGGATCGCCACGCAGAGCCCGACCACGCCTCCGCCGACGACCACGGCATCGCGCCAGGGCTGCCGGGCATCTCCCGAACCGGCGGAAGCCGCCACATCTACAGAAGCCGTCGGACGCTCCGGATCGGCGACGTCTCGATTCAACGCAGTTCCGTGCGTCTGGTCGTCGGCGTGAGAATTTTCACGTTCACAGTGATCCGCATCCGCCGGAACTGCGGTCGGCACGGGACGCCGCACATCTACTGAATCGCCTTGCATCTCCACCGATTCAGGATCGGCAGATGGGGCTTCGATGCGATCCGTCACAGCAGCGCCACCGGGTCGCGGTCGATGGCGATGCGGAGGTCGGCCTTGGACTTGGGCAGGGCGAAGCGCTGGAAGAAGTATTTCGCGACGTCTCCAAGGACCTTCGCCGAGTCCGAGCGCAGCAGCAGGTGCCAGCGCCAGCGGTTGCGGATGCGGTCGATGGGGCACGGCGCCGGGCCGACGATGCTGACGGCGTCGATCTTCCGCGCCTCCAGCAGCCCGTGCAGCCAGTCCGCCACCTGCACGGCGGCTTCCTGCGTGGCCGTCTCCTCCAGCCCGCTCACGACCACGTTGACGAGACGCGCGTACGGCGGATAGGCGGGCTGCTTCCGCGCCTCCATCTCGCGCTCCGCGAAGCCCACGAAGTCGTGCTCGCCGGCGCAGGTGATGGCGTAGTGGTTGGGCAGCGCGGTCTGGATGAAGACCTCGCCGCCCTTGGGCCCGCGCCCGGCGCGTCCGGCGACCTGCGTGAGAAGCTGGAAGGTGCGCTCGGTCGCACGGAAGTCCGGCAGGTTGATGCCCACGTCGGCGTTGATGACGCCCACCAGCGTGACGTTGGGGAAGTCCAGCCCCTTGGCGATCATCTGCGTGCCCAGCAGGATCTCCACCTCGTTGCGCTCCACGCGGCCCAGGATGTCGTGGTGCGCCCACTTGGCCCCGGTGGTGTCCACGTCCATCCGCGCGATGCGGGCGGCCGGGAACGCGTCGCCCACCGCGCGCTCCACCTGCTCGGTCCCCACACCGCGGTAGCTGAGGTCGTCGGACCCGCACGACGAGCAGCGCTGCGGCGCGGCCTCTTCGTGCAGGCAGTAGTGGCAGGTGAGCTTGTTGCCGCGCCGGTGGTAGGTGAGCGACACGTTGCACTGCGGGCAGTGCCACACGTTGCCGCACTCGCGGCACTGCACGAACGTGGCGTAGCCGCGCCGGTTGAGCAGCAGGATCGTCTGCTCGCCGCGGCTCATGCGCTGCCGGACGGCGTCCACCAGCACGTCGGAGAGGATGGTGGGCGACTTCTCCTGGAGCGGGCCCGTGGTCGCACCCTGGCGCTTGCGCTCCACGCGCAGGTCGACCACGCGGATGGGCGGCATCGGCTGGCCGCCTACACGCTCCGGCAGCTCCACCAGGCGGTACTTGCCAGCCTGCGTGTTCGCCCAGCTCTCCAGCGACGGCGTGGCGGAGCCGAGCAGGCAGACGGCGCCCTCCAGGCGGGCGCGGACGACGGCGACCTCGCGGGCGTGGTAGCGCGGCGCCTCGGCCTGCTTGTACGTGCCCTCGTGCTCCTCGTCGACCACGATGGCGCCCAGGTTCTGGAGCGGGGCGAAGATGGCGGAGCGCGCGCCAACCACAATCTGCTTCTCGCCCGCGCGCAGCGACCGCCACTCGTCGTACCGCTCGCCGTCCGACAGCGCCGAGTGGAGGACGGCCACGCGGTCGCCGAACACCGACTTGAAGCGCCCCACCGTCTGCGGCGTGAGCGCGATCTCGGGGACGAGGACGATGGCCGTCTTGCCCTGCCGGTCCACGATCTCGCGCAGCAGCTCGATGTAGACGAGCGTCTTGCCGGAGCCGGTGACGCCGCGCAGCAGGAACGTGCCCGGCTCCTTCGTGCGCGACGCCTCCACCAGCTCGCGGATGACGCCGGCCTGGTGCGCGGTGGGGCGATGCACGTGCGCCGCCGGCAGGTTCACCCCGGCGTACGGGTCGCGCGGCACCTCCTCTTCGGCGAACGCGCAGACGCCCTTCTCGGCCAGACCGTTCATGATGGCGTACGAGAAGCCCAGCTCCAGCAGGTGCGCCACGTCGGCGCTGCCGCCCATCTCCTCCACCACCTCGAAGCACTCGCGCTGCCGCTTGGCGCGCCCGAAGATCTCGTCGCGCGCGGTGATGCTCAGCAGCTCGCGTTCGATGCGGAGCACGCGGCGCGTCTTGAGCGGCGGCTCCACGCGCGGCGCCTCCGTCTCCACCCGCAGCGCCCCGGCGGATTCGAGGCCGCGGATGGCCGGCCACCACACCTTGTCGCCCAGCTCGCGGCGCAGGCGGGCGACGGGCTGCGGGCCCTCCTTGGCGCGCAGCCACCCCAGCACGCGCGCCTCGTCCGGCTTCAGCGTGGACACGTCGGTAGATGCGTCCGCCGTCGCGACCACGAAGTCGGTGGACGAGTCCGCGAGGCCGGCGGGAAGCGCGGTCCGCAGCACCTGGCCTAGCGGGGCCACGTAGTAGTCCGCGATCCAGCGCGCGAGACGGAGGATGGTGGGCGTGGCGGAGGGCGCCACGTCGAGCACGCCGTTGATGGGCTTGATGCGCGGAGACGACGCGCTCGCCACCACCCGGTCCACCCACCCGATCCGCTCCCGCGCGCCGAACGGCACGAGGACGCGCGCCCCCGCTTGCACGGAGGCGCGCATCTCCTCGGGGACGGAATACGTGAACGTCCGCGGGATGGGGAGCGGGATGGCGACTTCTACGAACATCTGCCCGGTGATTCGGTCTGGCGAAGGATGCTGCGATCCGATACCGCTCGTGGTCAACGAAGCGATGCCGGACGTGGTCCCGAGATGCACGTGCGCGCCCCGACAGGATGCCAAACATCATCGCGGCGGCATCGCCCTGGCGCGTGAACGCGCGGGCTACAACCGCGCGAAGCCCGCCTGCGCGGGCTGCTCCCACACCATCCTCGCGGTCTCGCCCAACCTCGCGGCCGGGATCAGGTCACGACCCGCACCGCACGGCCAGCATGGTAGGGGCCGACCTGCGTGTCGGCCCGCCCGCCGACGCGACACCGCCACCGCGCCGAAACGACCTATCCTGTTGTAGGGGTGCGATTTATCGCATCCGTAACCTTCCGCGCGCAACCCATCATCGGAACGGCGATAACCCGACGCACCTCATCGACCGTAGGCAGCGGTGCCTCACATTCCGATCAACCCTCGCGACATCGGTGATCTGCCGTACCCCGGCGTGTGCCGTCTCGACCTGCATCCGGCGCAGAACCTCCATCCATCCGGAGGCGGATCGGATGCGATAAATCGCACCCCTACATGGAGATGCGCTGTCGAGGGTCAGGGTGCGCGGGTGACGCCGAGGCCGGGGGCGTCGTTGAAGCGCAGGCGGCCGTCGGGCTCCATTCCGGGGCCGGCGAACGGGTCGTTCGCCAGGAGCGCGGCTCCGTCCAGGTCCACGTAGTCCACCAGCGGCGCGAGCTGGATGGCGGCGGCGATGCCGAGCGTCGACTCGACCATGCAGCCCAGCATCACGCTCATCCGGTGCGCGCGGGCCACGTGGACGATGCGGATGGCTTCGCGCAGGCTGCCGCACTTCGCCAGCTTGATGTTCACGCCGTCCACACAGCCCACCAGCCGCGCCACATCCGCAGCCGTCTCGCACGACTCGTCTGCGATGATGGGCATGTGCGACGCGCGGCGGACCTCGGCCAGACCCAGCAGGTCGTCCTTCGCCACGGGCTGCTCCACGAACTCCACCTCGTAGTCCGCGAGCATCGGCAGCGCGGCGATGGCCTGCTTTGCCGTCCAGCCGGTGTTGGCGTCCACGCGCAGCACCTTGTCCGGCGCCTCGTCGCGGATGAGCGCCAGCACCTCCTCGTCGCGCGCGCCGCCCACCTTGACCTTGAGGATGGGGTACGCCGCTGCCTCGCGCAGCTTCTCGCGCATCACGTCGGGTTCGTCGATGCCCAGCGTGAACGACGAGACGGGCGCGGCGGCGGGATCCAGGCCCCACATCTTCCACACTGGCACGCCCAGGCGCTTGCCCAGCAGGTCGTGCAGCGCCGCCGACACGGCCGAACGCGCGGCGGGGTTGTGGTTGACGGCCTTCACCATCGCCGCCTCCAGCCGCTCCAGCGCGAACGCGCCGCCGCCGTTCAGCGCGCGGGCGTACGCGGGGAGCACGGCCTGCACCGTATCCGCCGTCTCGCCGTAGAAAGGCGTCGCCGCGGCCTCGCCCCAGCCCTCCGCGCCGTCCTCGTCGCGCACGCGCACCCACACGGACACGCGCGTCCGCGCTCCCTCGCGCGCGATGCTGAAGGCGTGCTTGGTCGGAAGCTCCACTGCCTCGAACTCGAGATGCATGCGGTCCGCGTAGGTTGAGCGCAATACGCGCGTGTGGTCGCTTCGGTAGATTCCGAGAAGACCCGCCAGCAAATCGGGATCCGTCCAACGATGCGGGACGATCTTTGCGGGCTCGTCTCACGTCTGCCGTGACGGGTCCGAAACGGATCCAACTCTCCGGAGCAGCCCACGACGGTGGGCTTCGCGCCGTCGTAGCCGCGGCTTCAGCCGCCAGGCGTCTCGCCAGCCCCGCATCTCCCGAACGCGCGAGGGACGGGGATCATCCACCCCGTCCCTCGCCGTCCATCAATCTACCATCCGGGGGAAGCCCCCGCGTCAGTTGCGGAAGAACCAGCGGAATCCGTACATGTTGCGCGTGCCGGGCAGGAACAGGCCCGGGATGTCGGCGGCGGTGCGGCGGCCGATCAGGTTCTCGGTCTGCAGGAAGAGCCGCACGTCGATGATGCGGATCTGCAGGTAGAAGTTGAAGAGCGCGTACCGCTGCGTCTGTCCGCTGTAGTCCAGCCGTCCCTGGCTGTCCACGCCCAGCGTGGTCGCCGGCCCGCGCACCAGCGCCTCCACCCGCGCGGTGGGCTCCAGGTTGCCCGTGTAGAACACCTTGTGGAACGTGATGCCCGCCCGCGCCCTGTCCACAGGAAGGAAGGGCCGCCCGCCGGTGTCCGCCGTGCGCGAGTACCAGCCGTCCAGCCGCGCCCATTGGAAGTAGATGGGCACCGACGCGTACGCCTCGATGGAGTTGACGGCGCCCGCCTGCACCGGCGCCAGGCCCGGGTCGAAGCCCAGCCCGAACGGGACCACCTGGTCCGCGTCCGTCCGCACCGCCGCGGCGCCCACCAGCGCCGTGCCGCGCGACCACTCCGCGCCGACGCGAGCCGCGTTGATCGACCCCGACGTGGTGCGGAAGCCGACGATGGTGTCCACGACCGTGCTCGGCACGACTCCGCCCAGCCCGCCGAACGTGAGCCGCGTCCGCACCGAGTCCGCCGTGTACGTGAGCGGCCGCTTGCCCGCCGCGACCGACCCGAACGCGGAGAAGCCCGCGAACGGCCCCACGCGCACCCCGCCCTCCATCTCCAGCCCCGTGGTGCCCTGCGAGGTGACGCTGCGCAACTCGCCCGTGGCCGCGACGAACTTCGACAAGCCCGCGTCGGCCCGCAGCGACAGCTCGGCCCCGTCGCCCGCGTAGCCGTGGCCGGCGCGGAAGAGCCTCGCCTCGCCTTGCAGCGTCGCCACGGGCAGCGTGAGCGTCGCCCGGGCGGAGGCCTGCACCTGGCTCTCGCTGGGCGTGACGGAGTCCGACGGCGCGGGCTTCAGGGTGGTGCGGCCCACCTGCGCGTCGAGCATCAGGTTCCCGGGCAGCCGCGCCCGGCCGCGCAGGATGAGGTCCGCCCGGTCCGCGCTGAGCGGGAACGTCAGCGCGGTCGAGTTGGTGCCACGGTCGAACTTGCCGCTGCGGTACTCGATCTCCACGCCGCGGTCCGGGGCGAAGAGGTGGCTGAAGCGGGCAACGGCGGTGCTGGCGCTGTACTGCGAGCGGCGCAGGAAGCCGCTGGTGCTCACCACGTCGTAGCCCGCCTCCACCACGTTCGACGCGCCGATGGGGCGCGCGAAGAATCCGCGGAGGATGCGGGTGCTGAAGTCGCCGTCGGCCGCCTCGATCTGCGCGAAGGCGCGGCGGTCCTCCAGCCGGTACGTGGTGATGTCCACGCGGATGCCGGTCAGCTCACGCTCCACGCGCACCGTCTCCACGTCCACCAGCGCGATCTGCTGCGGGTCGAGCGTGCCGGTGCCCAGCGGCACGATCTCGAAGCCGTTCATGTAGATGCGCAGCCGCCCGCCGCCCAGCGCGTACGCCGACACGCCCGCCGGCTGCCCGAAGTCGCCCGAGCGCGTCACGGAGACGCCGGGCACGCGCTCCAGCAGGTCGAGGAGGGAGAGCCCGTGGAAGTAGTCCAGGTCGCGCTTCTCCCACGTCCACACGCCGCTCCAGCTGCCGCCGCCGCGCCGCCGGTACTCCGGCAGGTTGGGCGCGGGCAGCGTCGAGTCCGCCGGGACGGTGTCGTGCGCCGCCTTGTCCGGCAGCGTGTCGTTCGCCCGCGCCTCGCCGGGGATGCGCACGGCGGCGGTGTCGCGCCCGGCCGGCAGCGAGTCGCGGCGCGCGCGGGGCACGGTGTCGCGCTCCGTGCGTACGGGGATGCCCTGCGGCGGGGCCTTGGCCGTGTCGCGCGGGGCGGGCACGGCCTGGCCGGCGAGCGGCGCCGCGAGCAGCGCGCACGCCAGCGCGAGGACCAGGCGGAAGGCGGTGGAGCGGATCATCCGGGCAGCGTTCATCCGGCGCGGGCCAGCACCCACTCCACGAAGGTGCGCGTGGGCACGCCGGTGCTGCCCTTGGCCTGGTACGGCAGCTTGCCGTCGCCCCAGGCCGTGCCCGCCACGTCCAGGTGCACCCAGGGGAAGTCGCCCACGAACTCGCGCAGGAACCAGGCGGCGGTGATGGTGCCCGCCGGGCGCCCGCCGGAGTTCTTGATGTCCGCGTAGTCGGACTTGATCTGCTCGCGGTACTCGTCGTACATGGGCAGCGGCCAGCAGCTCTGCCCAGCCAGGTCGCCCGCCGCGCGCACCTCGGCGAGCAGCGCCTCGTCGTTCGCCATCGCGCCGGTCGCCTGGTGGCCCAGGCCGATCACCACCGCGCCCGTGAGCGTCGCCGCGTCCACGATGGCCGCGGGCGCGTACCGGTGCGCGTACGAGAGCGCGTCGGCCAGGATCAGGCGGCCCTCGGCGTCGGTGTTCACCACCTCCACCGTCTTGCCCAGGTGCGTGCCGATCACGTCGCCGGGCTTCATCGCCTTGGAGCCCAGCAGGTTCTCGCTGCTGGGGACGATGCCGACCACGTTGAGCGGCACGTGCAGCTCGGCGATGGCCTGCATGGCGCCCAGCACCGCGGCGCCGCCGCACATGTCGAACTTCATCTCCTCCATCCCCGCCGCGGGCTTGATGGAGATGCCGCCCGCGTCGAAGGTGAGGCCCTTGCCCACGAGCACCACCGGCTTGTCCTCCTTGCCCCCGCCGCGGTGCTCCAGGACGATGAACCGCGGCTCCTCGGCCGATCCGGCGGCGACGGCGAGGATGGCCTTCATCCCCTCCTTCTCCATCTCCTTCGGCCCGAGGATGGTGCACTTCAGCCCGCCCTCGCGCGCGATCCGCTGCGCCGTCTCGGCCAGGTACGTGGGCGTAGCCACATTGCCCGGGCGGTTACCCAGGTCGCGCGCCAGCCACTCCGCGCGCGCCAGCACCTCGCCGACGCGCGCCCCCGCCTCGGCCGCCGCCGTGTCGCCGTCCACGAGCAGCGTCACGGCTTCGGCCTTCGTCTCCGGCGCGTCGTCATCCTTCGACTTCAGCTCGGTGAAGGTGTAGGAGCCCAGCACCGCGCCCTCCGCCGCCGCCTGAGCCGCCCGCTTGCCGTCGACAGAGGATGCCGGCAGGAGCAGCGTGAACGACGCGGCGCGCGACGTGGCGGCCTGCTTGGCCCCGGCGCCGGCGACGCGGCGGATGCGCTCCGCATCGACCTTGTCCGCCTTGCCCATGCCGACGACGAGCACGCGCTCCGGCCCGCCGTTCTTCGACGACGGGTAGAGGAGCGCCGTCTCGCCGTCCTTCCCGCGGAAGTCGCCGCGCGCCAGGAGCGCGGCCACGATGCCGCCGAGCGCCGCGTCCAGCGCCGCCGCGGCGCCCTCGGGCAGCGAGCCGCCCTCGGGCAGGGGCAACACCAGGAGCGGCGATTCCTTGACGGCGCTGTCGGAACGGGCGACGGTGATCTTCATGGCCAGGGTCGTGAGGTCGGTGAGTGTGCGGCTGCGGCATGCAGGACGCGCGCGGTACGCCGCGGCGCGTGCGGCATCCGCCGGAGCCGCCAATCTGCATCGTCCGGGCGCGGCGGGGCAACCGTTACGGGACGAGCTGGACGGACGAAGCCGGCGCGCAGGGTTGGAACCCCCGCGCGCCGGCCATGTTTCCCCTGCCCTACATGTTCTCGACGATCTTCCGTCCGAACTCCGAGCACGACACCTTGGTCGCGCCCTCCATCATCCGCTCGAAGTCGTACGTGACGGTCTTCTTCGCGATGGCGCCCTCCAGGCCCTTGATGACCAGGTCGGCCGCCTCGGTCCAGCCCATGTACCGCAGCATCATCTCGCCCGAGAGGATCACGGAGCCGGGGTTGACCATGTCCTTGCCCGCGTACTTGGGCGCGGTGCCGTGCGTGGCCTCGAAGATGGCGTGGCCGGTCACGTAGTTGATGTTGGCGCCCGGCGCGATGCCGATGCCGCCCACCTGCGCCGCCAGCGCGTCGGAGACGTAGTCGCCGTTCAGGTTCAGCGTCGCCACCACCTCGTAGTCCTTGGCGCGCGTGAGGATCTGCTGCAGGAAGGCGTCGGCGATGCTGTCCTTGATCACGATTCTGCCGGCCGCCTCGGCCTCCTTCTGCGCCTGGTCGGCCGCGTCGCCGCCGCGGTCGGCCTTGATGCGGTCGTACTCCGCCCACGTGAAGGTCCGGTCGCCGAACTCGCGCTCGGCCAGCTCGTAGCCCCACGTCTTGAAGGCGCCCTCGGTGAACTTCATGATGTTGCCCTTGTGCACCAGCGTCACCGAGCGCCGCCCGTTGGCGATGGCGTTCAGGATCGCCGCGCGCACCAGGCGCTCCGTGCCCTCGCGGCTCACCGGCTTGATGCCGAAGCCGCTCGTCTCCGGGAAGCGCACCTTCTTGAAGCGGTCCGGGAAGGCCTCGGCGACGAGGGCGGCGAAGCGCTTCGCATCTTCCGTCCCCTCCTCGAACTCGATGCCGGCGTAGATGTCCTCGGTGTTCTCGCGGAAGATCACCATGTCCACGTCGCCCGGCTTCTTCACCGGCGAGGGCACGCCCTCGAACCAGCGGACGGGGCGCACGCACGCGTACAGGTCCAGCACCTGCCGCAGCGCCACGTTCAGCGAACGGATGCCGCCGCCCACGGGCGTGGTGAGCGGGCCCTTGATGCCGACGAGGTACTCGCGGAAGGCGTCGAGCGTGGCGTCGGGGAGCCAGCTGCCGGTGAGGTCGAAGGCCTTCTCGCCCGCCAGCACCTCCATCCAGCGGATGCGGCGCTCGCCGCCGTACGCCTTCTCCACCGCCGCGTCCAGCACCGGCTGCGACGCCGCCCAGATGTCGGGCCCCGTGCCGTCGCCTTCGATGAAGGGGAGGATGGGGTTGCTCGGCACGCTCAGCACGCCGCCGGAGATGGTGACGCGCTCGCCGTCGGCGGGCACGGTGGGCTGCCAGGTGTTCGCCATATGCTCTCTGAGGAGTGGTCGGTGGTGCGAAACGAAAGCCGGGGCGCGGCGGGCCTGCCGCCGCGCCCCGGAAGAGCGTGCCTGAACCCTCGCGCGCCTAGCGCTCGCCGATGGGCTTGACCTTCAGCCCGCGCGGGCCGGTGTACTCGGCCTCGGGGCGGATCAGGCGGTTGGTGGCGTACTGCTCGAAGAGGTGCGCCGTCCACCCCGGCGTGCGCGCGATGGCGAACACGGTGGTGAACAGGTCCATCCCGATGCCCAGCGTGGTGTAGACCGACGCCGAGAAGAAGTCGACGTTGGGGTAGATCTTCTTCCCCTTCTTCTCCATCTCCTCGGCCATCACCGCGCGGATCTTGTCGGACAGGTCCAGCCAGCGCGTCTCGCCGGCGCCCTTCATGATCTGGTCGGCCAGCTCGCGCAGCACGGTGGCGCGCGGGTCGGTCGCCTTGTACACGCGGTGCCCGAAGCCCATGACCCGCTTGCCGCTGGACAGCGCGTTCAGCACCCACTCCTTGGGGTCGGTGCCGCTCGCGTCGATCTCGCGGAGCATGTTCATCACCTCCACGTTCGCGCCGCCGTGCGACGGGCCCTTGAGGGTGCCGATGGCGGAGACGATCGCGGAGTAGATGTCGCTGAGCGTACCGGCCGTCACGCGGGCGGCGAAGGTGCTCGCGTTCATGCCGTGCTCGGCGTGCAGCACCAGCGCCGTGTCCATGGTGCGGACGCGGACCGGGTCGGCTTCCTCGCCGTTCAGCATGTAGAGGAAGTTGGCCGCGGTGTCGAGCCCGGCCTTGGGAGCCACCGGCTCCTTGCCGTGCCGGATACGGTCGTAGGCCGCCACCAGCGTGGCCATCTTGGCCGTCATGACGATCGCCTTGCGGCGGTTCTCGGCGTCACTGTTGTCGTCGGCCTTCGGGTCGTACATGCCCAGCGCCGAGACGGCGGTGCGCAGCGCGGCCATGGGGTCGGCGTCGGTGGGGTAGCCGCGGAGCATGGCCAGCAGCTCGGGGCTGATGGCGCGCTCGGCGGCCAGCTGCCCGCGCAGCTCGTCGAGCTGTGCCTGGTTGGGCAGCGATCCGTTCCAGAGAAGGTAGCAGACCTCCTCGAAGGTGGTGTTCCGGGCCAGGTCGTCGATCTCGTACCCGCCGTAGATCAGCTCCCCCTCGGCTCCGTTGATGTGGCTCAGCTTCGTCTGCGCGACGACGACCCCTTCAAGTCCGCTCGTGGACATGGCGACTTCCTCAGACGCGATGGCGAGAATAGATTGTTTGCTCTTCGGGCACCCCCGCCGGCGGCACCCTTGCGGCCGTGCGCGGCATGCACGCTCCGGGCCGGCCGGGAGCGTGAACATAGCGGCGGCCCCTGGGCGTCGCAAGGGAATTCCGGGGCTCCGCCGCGGGTTTCCGCGCCGCCCGTCCGAGCCTCTTTTCGCACTCCCCCTGACCCCGCGCGCCGAGTGACCGAACGCCCCGACGCGGAGCTGATCGCGCTCGTACTGGCCGGCCGCGCCGAGCACTTCGCCCCGCTGGTGGAGCGCTACCAGCACGTGCTCTACCGCCACGCCGTGGGCATGGTGGGCGACGGCGACGCCGCCGCGGACCTGGTGCAGGACGCCTTCGTGAAGGCGTACACGCGCCTGGACACCTGCAACGAGCCCGAGCGCTTCGCCGCGTGGGTCTTCCGCATCGTGCGCAACCGGTGCATGGACCACCTCAAGAACCGCCGCCAGCACACGGTGGAGCTCAAGGACGACACCGCCACCGCCCCGCCCGGCGACCACCCCGGCGAGGAGCTGGACCGCGCCGAGGCCAGCCGCGCCGTCGAGACTGCCCTGGCCCGCCTGCCCGAAGCCCAGCGCGAAGCCTTCCTCCTCAAGCACGTGGAGGGCCTCAGCTACGAAGAGATGGCCCCCCGCCTGGACGCCTCCGTGAGCGCCCTCAAGATGCGCGTCATGCGCGCCCGCGAAGCGTTGCAGGAGATCCTCAGCGACTACGCCTGACACGCCGCCGCCGGTCCGCATCCCCCATCGGTCCCCCGACCGCGTTCTCCCTCCGCCCGTACCCGCAGGTCCTCGCCCGTCGCCTCGACAGGGCGTCGCTCCCATCGCATCACCGAACCGCAGTTGATCGATAGATAGCAGTCCGCCCCGCCTCTCACGTTCGGGAGATGCACGGCGGACGGGAGATGCGAGGCCCACGCTACGTCCCTCCGGTCCGCAGCGACTCGGCAGATGCGCGGCGAGCGGCCCGATCCACCTTCCCCGCGTTGGCACCGAGACCTCACGCGGAGACGCGGAGACCGCGGAGAACAACCCGCTCCTCCTGCCGTTCTCCGCGTCCTCCGCGCCTCCGCGTGAGCCTGCCGTTCGGGGTCGCGATCCACATCTCCAGAACGTCAAACCGGGCCCCGCCGCATCCGACGGAGCCCGGTCCGATTTCCCCCCGCAGCGCGCAGCGCGAGCCGCCACCCCCACCAGCCCGCGAGGAAACTCTTCGGCCGCCCCCGACGACCGGCCGCGACACACCCGTTTCTTCTCCCGCTTGCGGGAGAGGACAGGCGAGCCGTGCGAGCCAGGTGAGGGCCCTTCCCCTACTCCATCGCGTTCCCGTCCGCCTCGCGCGGCCGGGGCGCGCCCTCCGGGTCGGCGCTCTCCAGGAGCTGCGCGTCTTCGGCGCAGAGGGTGGTCTCGGGGATCACCTCCAGCCGCGCGAAGCCGATGTCGCGGCCGCACCGCTCGCACTTGCCGAAGCCCTCGGGATCGTCGATGAGGCGGCGGAGCGCGTCGTCGATCTGGTAGAGGCGGCGGCCCTCGATGCTGGCGAGCAGGAAGTCCTTCTCCTTCTCCTGCGCCTCGCTGCCGATGTCGGCCGGGTGCGTGCGATACAGGCTGATCTCGCCCGCACGTTCGGCGAGGTCCTGGTCCGTGTCCTCGAAGTGCCCGATCGCGTCCAGCACCTGCGCCCGCTCGCGCCGCAGCAGCTTCTCGATCTGCTCCCGCTCCCCGTCCGTCAGCATCGGAAGTCCCCTTGTCCGTAATGGCAGGCGCGGCGCCGGGGCGCCGCAGTTCGTGTGCGCCGCCGGGTTCAATCTCCGTGCCGCGCTCCCCGCGCCCGCCGTTTCGCATCCCCACACCGACGCACCTGCCGCGCGTCCTCCCCTCGCGAGACGACAACGGGAGGCCCGATCACGCCCGAGGCGCATCGGAGATCATCTCCCGTAGATCGGAAGTGCCGTCGAGCGGCTGATCGAAACCCTGATCGCCCGATCGGCGGATGGACGCGAAGGCCTCCATCTTTCCGCTCGCCTGCGCTGAAAGACGAACGGCCCTCCCCGCGAGGGGAGGGCCGTTCGCGCCGCCGGAAGGGTCCGGCCTACTTCGTCCGCACAATCGCCAGCGAGTACGGCGAGGTGGGGATGGTGCTCCCCGAACCGAGCGCGGTCACGGTGGCGAAGGCCGACTGCGGCACACCCATGCGGGCGTACGCGGTCGCACCGCCGGTGCTGTACGAGAGGGTGAGCGGCACGTTGTTGGACAGCGCCCGCGTTCCCAGCGGGAACCCGCCGAGCCCGCCGTACACCGAGCGGAAGTTCCAGCTCTGGGTCGTGTACTCCGCCGAGACCGAGAAGGCGTTGTCGTCCGCGTACATGGCCGTGGTCCAGTCGCGAAGCCACAGGTCGGGGTTGGCGCCGCCGATGGCGTTCTGGATGTTGGCCTTGCCGGTGAAGTCGTTGTTCACCAGGGCGTTGAAGAACGTCTGGTCACCCGCGTTGGCGCGGTCGGACGCGTAGCGCAGGAAGCTCCAGATGGCCCCGCGCACCGCCAGCGAGTTCGCGCCGTTGGACTTGAAGGCGCCGGTCGTGTCGGGCCGCTGCAGCCAGCTCTTGAAGCGGCCGTAGTTGGGGTTGGCGTAGGCGTTGAACGCCGCCAC
>DASRQW010000077.1 GCA_035696245.1 Longimicrobiaceae bacterium
AGGGGCTGGCGAAGGCCGGCACGCTCTCCATCATCGGCGTCTACCCGGAGACGGCCAGGTTCTTCCCCATCGGCCAGGCGATGAACAAGAACCTCACCATCAACATGGGCAACTGCAACCACCGCGCGTACATCCCGCGGCTGGTGGACCTGGTGATGGCTGGCGCCATGGACCCCGCGCAGATCCTCACCCAGCGCGAGCCCATGACCGCCGTCCTCGACGCCTACAAGGCCTTCGACACCCGCCAGCCCGGCTGGGTCAAGGTAGAGCTGAAGCCCACCGCCGCCGCCTGACCAGCAGTCCGAACCCACTGGCCGTAGGTCTCGGAACCGTCGCGAACCTCGGATCGTTGGGAACGTTCGATGTGAAGCCTGTGATCGAATCGCCGGAAACGACGAAGAAACCGCGTCCGGCCATCCCAACCGCACATCCGCCGATCCGCGGAGGTGAGCAACGAAGAAGCCCCGGACGCGAGCGATCGCATCCGGGGCTTCTCATCTACCGACCTTCATCCACTGTAAACCGACTCGCCTGAGGCTGGCCCGAAGAGTTAGCGGCGGGTGCGGGCGTCGTACTGGTTGTGCCACGCCTGGTGCTGCGCGTTGCACTGGCTCGCCACGCGAAGCTGCCAGCTCCGGTCGTTGCGGCGCTGCGCTGCGGCGGCGCTGCACTCGCGCGCCTGCTGGCGATGGAAGGCGTCGTGGGCCGCCGTGTAGCTGCCGTTGCCGTACGTGCCGGTGCGGCTCCCGTTGCGGTACACGGTCGGGTTGCCGTTGTAGGTGCCGTAGCTTCCGTAGGTGCCGTTACCGCTTCCGTTGCGGTACACGGTGGGGTTGCGGTTGCCGTACGTGCCGTAGCTGCCGTTGCGGCGTGTGTCGTAGCGCGGGTCGTACCGGTCGGCGCCACGGCCGCAGTTGGCCACAGTGTTGTGCGGGTTGCCGCGGCCCGTGCACCAGCCGGGGTGCCGGTCGCCCGGACGCGAGCCGTACTGGCCGTTCTGCCCGTACTGGCCGTTCTGCCTGTACTGGCCGTATTGCCCATTCTGCCTGTTCTGGGAGTTGCGCGCGTCCCGGCGGTCGCGGTCGTTGCGATCCGCGCGGGCGTCACCCTCGGTCCGGCGGCGGTCCGCGTGGTCGTCATCGCGGCGCTCCACGCGGTCCTGCTGCTTGTCGTGGCCGTGGCCCTTCTGCGCCAGCGCCGGCGTTGCGGCCAGCGCCGCGGCGATGGCGAGCGCGAACGGAACTCTAAGGCTGATCTTGCTGGTCATGTTCATTCCTCTGGGTTGAACGGGTTGCCTGCGGATGGAGCAATGCCGGGGCCAACCCGCGACAATCGGCTAAACCGATGTAAATACTGCGTTTTCGATAGATGGCGGACGGTCTTGCCTCCCGCGCCTCGTCCTACCTCGCGGACGCCGGCGGAGACGGCGCGAGGACAGTTTCGGACGTTCGATCGGCACCGTCGTCCTACTGCATCGCCGTCCTGGAGCAGTAGCGCCGACGGCCACGGGAGATGGAGTGCGGTGGGATCGGAGCGAGAGCCGCGGATCCGATGACGGGCCGGGGCGAGCGGCGTCCCCGCATCTCCCGCCCGCGGACGGTCAGTCGCACTTGACCGGCGCGCGCGGTGCGGCGTACAATGCGCCGCCATCCCATGCTCTTCCGCCGGCGCGCAACGGCCGGTGCGCGGTGCCGCCCAACCGGCGCCATCTCCGCTCCACCATCTCCAGGAGCCCGCTCCATGAAGCGTGCGTTGTCCGCACTCCTGCTCGCGGCCGCCGGCTGCGCGCATGCGGGCGGCCCGTCGTCGCAGCAGCCCAAGCCTGCCGCGTCGGCCACGGTGCCCGTGCCGCCCGTCCCGTTCCCGTCCACGTACCACCCCTTCCGTTCCGTCCCCACGCTCATCCGCGGCGCCACGGTGATGACGGCCGCCGGCCAGGTCATCCCCAACGGTCAGGTGCTGATGGTGGACGGCAAGGTCGCCGCCGTGGGGCAGACGGTGAACGCGCCCGCCGGTGCCACGGTGATCGACGCCACGGGCAAGTACGTGACGCCCGGCATCATCGACGTGCACTCGCACCTGGGCGTGTACGCCAGCCCCGGCGTGGATGCCAACTCCGACGGCAACGAGGCCACCAACCCCGTGACCGCCAACGTGTGGGCGGAACACTCGGTGTGGCCGCAGGACCCCGGCTTCGTGCGGGCGCTGGAGAACGGCGGCATCACGTCGATGGAGATATTGCCCGGCTCGGCCAACCTGATCGGCGGCCGTAGCGTGGTGCTGAAGAACGTGCCCTCGCGTACCGTGCAGGGCATGAAGTTCCCCGGCGCGCCGTACGGGCTGAAGATGGCGTGCGGCGAGAACCCCAAGCGGGTGTACGCCAGCCGCGGCCCCAGCACGCGCATGGGCAACGTGGCCGGCTACCGCACGGCGTGGATCGAGGCCGCCGCGTACCGGAGGAAGTGGGACGACTGGGATGCGAACGGGCGCAAGGCCAGCGACATGCCCACCCGCGACCTGGGCCTGGAGACGCTGGCCGAGGTGCTGCGCGGCCACATCCTGGTGCAGAACCACTGCTACCGGGCCGACGAGATGGCCCAGATGATCGACATCTCGCACGAGTTCGGCTACCACATCCGCTCGTTCCACCACGGCGTGGAGGCGTACAAGGTCCGCGACCTGCTGGCCCGCGAGGGCATCGGCGCGTCGCTGTGGGCGGACTGGTGGGGCTTCAAGATGGAGGCGCTGGACGAGACGAACGCCAACCTGGCGATGGTGCACCAGGCCGGCGCCCGCGCCATCGTGCACTCCGACGACCCCGGCGGCATCCAGCGCCTGAACCAGGAGGCGGCCAAGGCGGTGCTGGCCGGCCGCCAGGCGGGCATAGACGTGAGCGAGAACGACGCGCTGCGCTGGCTCACCGCCAACCCCGCGTGGGCGCTGGGCATCGACGACAAGGTGGGCACGCTGGAGCCGGGCAAGCAGGCCGACGTGGTGGTGTGGAGCGCCAACCCGTTCAGCGTGTACGCGCGGCCCGAGAAGGTGTACATCGACGGCGCGCTGATCTACGACCGCGCCAACCCCAACCTGCACCCCGTGTCGGACTTCGAGACGGGGCTCCTTCCGGCGGAGGCCGCCCGATGAGCAAGAGACTCCTCGCCGCCGCGGCGGGCGCGCTGCTCGCCACCGCCCCTGCCGCCGCGCAGACGGTCGCCATCGTGGGCGGCACGGTCGAGACGATGGCCGGGCCCGCCATCCCCAACGGCACCGTGCTCATCCGCGACGGGCGCATCGTCGCCGTCGGCGCGAACGTCGCCGTCCCCGCCGGCGCGCGGACGATCGACGCGCGCGGGAAGACGGTCACGCCGGGCTTCTTCGACTCGTCCACCCAGATCGGGCTGGAAGAGGTGGGCGCGGTGGACGAGACCAACGACCACCGCCTGAACAAGGACCCGGACCACGTGGCCGCCGCGTTCGACGTGCGCGACGGCCTCAACCCCAACTCCATCGTCATTCCCGTCACCCGCATCGCCGGCGTCACCACGGCGGTGTCGCGGCCGGACGGCGGGCTCATCTCCGGGCAGAGCGTCGTGGTCGACCTTACGGGGATGAACGTCGACTCCATGCTGATCCGCGGCGCCGTTGCGATGTACGCCTCGCTGGCCGAAGGGTCGCGCGGCGAGGCGGGCGGCTCGCGCTCCGGGCAGACGATGCTGCTGCGCCAGGTGCTGGACGACGCGCGTACGTACGCCCGCAACCGCGAAGCCTACAACCGCGGCCAGTTCCGCCAGCTCGCCGCGAGCCGGCTGGACCTGGAGGCGCTGCAGCCGGTGCTGGCCGGCCGCATGCCGCTGGTGGTGGAGGTGAACCGCGCGAGCGACATCCGCACCACGCTCGCCATCGCGAAGGAGTTCGGGATCCGCGTGGTGATCGGCGGCGGCGCGGAGGCGTGGATGGTCGCGGACGAGCTGGCGCGGGCGAACGTGCCGGTGGTGGTGAAGGTCCTCCAGGACCTCCCGGAGACCTTCGAGTCGCTGGGCGAGCGCTACGACAACGCCGCGATCCTGCGGCGCGCGGGCGTGAAGGTGGCCATCACGGCGGGCGACACGCACAACGCGCGCAACGTGAAGCAGGAGGCTGGCAACGCCGTCGCCAACGGCCTCTCGCACGACGACGCGCTGCGGGCCATCACGCTCAACCCCGCGCAGATCTGGGGCGTGGCCGACCGCCTGGGCTCGCTGGAGCCGGGCAAGCTCGCCAACGTGGTCGTCTGGGGCGGCGACCCGCTGGAGCTGCTCACGCCCGTGGAGCACGTGCTCATCCACGGCCGCGAGGTGCCGCTGGTGAGCCGCGAGACCATGCTGCGCGACCGCTACCTGCACCTGAACGACGAGACGCGCGCCTACCCCAGCGCCGCCGCCCGTCCCACGCCGGTGCAGACCCCGCAGCAGTAGCGGCATCCGGAACGGCATTCGGCGGATGAGGGAAGGGACCGAAGCGTTACACGCTCTCAGTCGCAGGCCGCGCAGCGGTCTTCGCGCCGCCGTAGCCCGCGCGTTTACGCGCCAGGCGGCCTCTCTGAGATGACCGCACCTCCAGGCTCGCCGTTGCGGCCGTCACGAACGCGGCAGATACAGAAAGCGCCCGGGATTCTTTCCCGGGCGCTTTCTGTATTCCGATTCCGATTGGCGAGTGTCCGCTCTTCTGACGATGCGGCAACCCTCCCCGTGCTGCGCTACCGCGTGCGGTGGATGATGGGGCGGCCGTTGCGGTGCTGGACGGGGCGGGCGTCGTCCGGCATGGCGTGGCGGAGCATGTCGAGCTGAGCGTGCGAGAGATAGATGCCCTTGGCCCGTACGACCCAGGCGATGCCCTCGGTGCACGGCGGCGTGGTGAGCGAGCCATCGTACAGGAACGGGTGCTCGGCGGACAGGTCGGGCATCCCCAGCAGCGCCCGCACGTCTACCGGCCGCGCGAGCTGCACGGTGTCGCCTTTTTGCCGCGGAAGCTGTCGCAGCAGCGCCTCCCACGCCTGGTTCGTCTGGGTCGCCTCCCAAAGCAGCGTGCCCAGCACGGCGTAGTGCCCGTCTGCCGTCTGGTGGACGAAGTGCACCTCGCCCGCGGCGCGCGAGCCCTCGATGCGGTGCTCGCTGGGGTGGTGGAAGTGGAACTGGACGAGCGCGTACTGCCGCCCTCGCAGCGACAGCCCGCCGGCGGGCCGCACGTTCATCTGCACCGTATGCCCGTTGTTGAACAGGTAGCCGCGCAGCGGCATGTACTCGGCCGAGAGCGCGGCGTGCCCGGTTTCGGTGTTCCGCAGGTCGATGGGCGACTGGCGGCGGCCGTCGCGGCACAGGTCGTCGCCCGGCAGCGAGCCCCAGTGCGACGGACCCGTGCGGCCGACGTACGACCACTCGGCGGCGGACGGCGGCGCGTGCGCGGCCGTCGTCTGCGCGGCGGCGGGGAGGATGGCGGAGAGCGAGAGAAGCGCGGAGGCGGCAGTGCGGAACCCTGCGTGGCGTGGACGGACCATCGGTGTGGCTCCTGTAGGGCGAGGTGGGGAGACGGGCGGCGCGACATCATTCTTCGGGACGTGGGAGAACCTAAGCATCCGCGCTCCTGCGTCCTACCGTTATCTCGTCGTCCGCCGGCGTACGGCCGAGATGCACCGCGGGAGGTGCGAACGATCGCACGCCATGAATCTCCCGTAAATCCTTGCCATGCATACAGATGCGCTTCGATGCCCGGTATCCGCCTCCCGAGCGTGCCGACCGCCGATCGTACATCCCCGGATCCGATGTTCCACGGGGTGTCCACGCTGGCGGAATCCCTTCTGATTCCGTAGGTTGTCCAGCGTCCCGCAGCCCGCTTTTCCGGGCACCCGTACGCCCACGCGGGGTACAAGAGGCATCGCGCGCGCACACGAGACGGCGCCGCGCCCCAGCTTCGACTCTCCCAGACAAGCCACATGGCCGACGACATCACGCCCGCCGATCCGGACGGGCTTCCCGAGCTTCCGCAGCAGAAGATCCTGCCGCGGCTGATCGAAGACGAGATGCGCGAGTCGTTCATCGACTATTCGATGAGCGTGATCGTGCAGCGCGCGCTGCCCGACGTGCGCGACGGCCTGAAGCCGGTGCACCGCCGCATCCTGTTCGCCATGCACGAGGCGGGGCTCAACCCCAACCGCCCGTACAAGAAGAGCGCGACGGTGGTGGGCGACGTGCTGGGCAAGTACCACCCGCACGGCGACCAGTCGGTATACGACGCCATGGTGCGGATGGTCCAGGACTTCTCGCTGCGCTACCCGCTGGTGGACGGCCAGGGCAACTTCGGCAGCGTGGACGGCGACGGGGCTGCGGCGTACCGGTACACCGAGTCGCGCCTGGCGCAGCTCGCCACCGAGCTGCTGGCCGACATCGACAAGGAGACGGTCGACTTCGCGCCCAACTACGACGACCGCCTGGTGGAGCCCACGGTGCTGCCGGCCAAGGTGCCGAACCTGCTCATCAACGGCTCCAGCGGCATCGCGGTGGGCATGGCCACCAACATCCCGCCGCACAACCTGCGCGAGGTGGTGGACGCCTGCGTGCACCTCATCGACAACCCGGACGCGACCACCGACGACCTGCGCCGCTACGTGCGCGGGCCGGACTTCCCCACGGGCGCGCTGATCTACGGGCGCGACGGGATCAACGAGGCGTACGACACCGGCCGCGGCCGCGTGGTGCTGCGGGCGCGCGCCGCCATCGAGGAGCGCGACGGCGGCAAGGGCGAGCGCATCGTGGTCACCGAGATCCCCTTCCAGGTCAACAAGTCGCGCCTCATCGAGCACATCGCCGAGCTCGCGCGCGACCGCAAGATCGAGGGCATCGCCGACCTGCGCGACGAGTCGGACCGCGACGGCATGCGCATCGTGGTGGACCTGAAGCGCGACGCGATCCCCCACATCGTGCTGAACCAGCTGTACAAGCACACGCAGATGCAGAGCACCTTCGGGGTGATCATGCTCGCGCTGGTCAACGGCGAGCCCAAGGTGCTGCCGCTGCGCGACATGCTGCACCACTTCGTGCAGCACCGGCACGTGGTGGTGGTGCGCCGCGCCCAGTTCGAGCTGCGCAAGGCCCGCGAGCGCGAGCACATCCTGGAAGGCCTCAAGATCGCCGTCGACCACATCGACGAGGTGATCGCCATCATCCGCGGCAGCGAGACGACCGACGAGGCGGGCGAGGCGCTGCGCACGCGGTTCACCCTGTCCGTCCGCCAGTCCGACGCCATCCTCAACATGCGTCTGGCGCGCCTGACGGGGCTGGAGATCGAGCAGCTGGAGGCCGAGCTGGCCGAGATCCGCGCCACCATCGCGGACCTGGAGGAGATCCTCGCCAGCCCGGAGCGCCGCCGCACCATCATCAAGGAGGAGCTGCGCGAGGTCGCCGACAAGTACGGCGACGAGCGCCGCACCCAGATCCTGGGCGAGAGCGGCAGCTTCAGCATCGAGGACCTGATCGCCGACGAGGAGATGGTGCTCACCGTCAGCCACACCGGCTACATCAAGCGCGTGCCGGTGGACACGTACCGGGCGCAGGCCCGCGGCGGACGCGGCATCGCCGGAATGGGGACCAAGGAGGAGGACTGGGTCGAGCACCTCTTCCTGGCCAGCACGCACGACTACCTGATGTTCTTCACCCGCGACGGCCAGTGCTACTGGCTGAAGGTCCACGAGATCCCCGCCGGCTCGCGCGCCAGCCGGGGCAAGCCCATCGTGAACCTGATCAACGTGGGGCCCGACGAGAAGATCGCCGCGCTGGTGCCGGTGCGCGAGTTCAGCCACGACCGCTCGCTCATCTTCGCCACGCGCAACGGCGTGGTGAAGAAGACGACGCTGGCGGCGTACGGGAACCCGCGCAAGGTGGGCCTCAACGCCATCAACGTCATCGACGGCGACGAGCTCATCTCGGTGCAGCTGGCCGACGGCGGCTGCGACGTGGTGCTCGCCACGCGCTCGGGCCAGGCGATCCGCTTCCACGAGACCGACGCCCGCGAGCTGGGCCGCGCCACCACCGGCGTGCGCGGCATCGGCCTGCTCGAGGGCGACGCGGTGATCGGGATGGTGGTCACCAAGCCGGGCAGCTCGCTGCTGGTGGTGACGGAGAAGGGCATGGGCAAGCGCACCGGCATCGAGGCGTACCGGCTGCAGCGGCGCGGCGGCAAAGGCGTGATCAACGTCAAGACCACCGACAAGACCGGCAAGGTGGTCGCGATCAAGGAGGTCCATCCGGGCGACGAGCTGATGATCATCACCCGCGGCGGGGTGGTGAACCGCCAGCCGGTCGACGGCATCCGCATCATCGGGCGCAACACGCAGGGCGTGCGGCTCATCAACCTGGGCCCCAAGGACGTGGTGGTCGACGTGGCGCGGGTGGTCAGCGAGGACGCCGTGCCCGAGCCGGTGGAAGCCGGCGCCGAGACGCCCGCGCTGGCACCCGACAGCGACACCGGCGCGGTCCTGAGCGTCCCCGGCGAGGAAGACGGCGGCGTGGCCGGCTTCGACGAGGACATCGAAGACCACATGGACGAGGACGGCGAGGGCGGCATCCCCGACCTCGACGAGGACCTGGACGACGCGTGACCATCCACCGTGCGGCGGGTTGATCCGCCGGATGGTGGATGCAGGACGAACGGACGAGGGGCCGGCGGATGCGAATCCGCCGGCCCCTCGTCTTTCTCCCGGCCTCCTCGCCTGCCGCGCCGGTGCGTTCCCGCACGCTCCCCGGCGGATGCGCGGCTAGAAGACGGTGCCGCCACCGCCGTCATTGGGAGCCAGGTCGCCGCCGGGAATCCCGCCACCGCTCTGGAGCGTCAGGTCACGCAGGCGCGGCAGCACTTCCACCTGAGGCGCGATCCAGACCTGGCGCCCGGTGGGCACGGCGGAACAGCTGTTCGGACGGAGGTTCGGGGGCGGCATCTTTGCTCCTGGGTTTAGGATAGATAACGGCCCCTTTTGGTCTAGCAGATAGTGTGCCTCTGGTGGCGGGTGGATGGCACCAAAATGTGCAGCTGTTCCGAGCGGTCGAGCAGAGGTAAACGGACACCAACGTCCAGACGTTTGACAAGATTTTTTACAGCTGGACTCTCGATCCCGAATCCGGTGCAAGCTTGGGCGGAGGGCATATCAGCAGTGCTGGTCGACAATCTTTCGGCTACGCATCCACATCGACGAACCTCCGCGGGGACGAAGGGTCACCGGCGCAGGCACATCTCGACGGCGCAGTCCCATCTTCGGAAATCCCGTGATTCTACAGGCCCTATCAGCGTGGCGCGGCTAGAAAGCCGGGCCGTGACCAGCGCTCGCGCAGCGGGACGAACCGTGCTCGTAGCTCTTCCTGCGCGGCAGCACTTCGATCTCCGGGGTGACCCACGGCTGGCGTTCGCCGGGGCGGGCGTCGGCGTCGATCTGGTTGCGAATGGGGAACGGTGGCATCGGCACTCCTGGCTCGGGTTGGATCGCTGCCCTCTGTAAAGCAGAAGGCATACCAGAAGACTTCCAGACCCCAATCAAGTGTTCGCGCCAGTTTTAGCAAGCGCTCCGCATCTGCTACCTGTCGATCCGCCGCGGGGTGTCGCATTTCGCGACGGCGCCCCCGGTCGCGGCCAGATGCGCATCTCCCGCTACCCCCGTCTGCGCGGCTTCTTGGGCGGCGTGCGGCGCGTGGTCCGGTGCGTGGTCGCGCGGGTCGTGCGCGAGCTGCGGCCGCGGGATGCGCGCGACGGCTTGGCCCTGGGACGCGCCTTGAGCTTGGGCTTCTGGGGCACCACGGCACCGGCGCGCGCGCCCACCTTCACGTCGGTGATGGCGAGCGCCGCCGCGTCGTGCACCTTGGCCCGCACCGAGAGGATGCCGGCCGACGTCCCCTTGTCGTAGGTGCGGTTGGTGAGGAGGACCACGAACAGGTCCTTGTCCGGGTCGATCCAGATGGACGTGCCCGTGAACCCCGTGTGCCCGTATGCCCGCGCCGAGAAGTACGCGCCGGCCGAGCTCTTGGGACCGGGGATGTCCCAGCCCAAGCCGCGGTTGCCGGGCAGCCCCTGCGGCGTGGTGAAGCGCGTGACCACCGCACGCGAGTAGATGCGGCGCGCGCCGTACGTGCCGCCGTTGAGCAGCGTCTGCGCGTACACCGCCAGGTCGCGCGCGGTGGAGAAGAGGCCCGCGTGCCCGGCCACGCCGCCCAGCCGGAAGGCGTTCCCGTCGTGCACCACCCCGCGGACCACGTACGGCCGCTCGGACCGCAGCGCTCCCGGCGCGGTGCGAGGCGCGAAGACCAGCGGCGGGCGGTACATGGTGCTCGTCATCCCCAGCGGCCCCCACACGCGGCGCGCGAGGAACCGGTCGATGGGCTCGCCCGCGGTGCGCTCCACGATCTCCTTCATCAGGATCATGCTGAAGTCGCTGTACAGCATCTTCGTGCCCGGCTCGTACTTGAGCGGGTCGGCGTAGACCTCGCGCAGCGCACCCTGCGGCGACGAGCGGTCGTTGTACAGGTCCTCGCCCTCGGGCAGGCCGGCGGTGTGGGTGAGCAGGTTGCGCACGGTCACGCCGCCCTTGCTGCCGCCCTTGAAGTCCGGCAGGTAGTGGTGCACGGAGACGTCCAGCTTGATCTTGCCGTCGTCCACCAGCGCCATCACCGCCGCCGTCGTCCCCGCCACCTTGGTCAGCGACGCCAGGTCGTAGATGGTGTTCGATCCGCTCACGCCCGGCGAGGCGGGATCGTCGCCCAGCGCGCCGTAGCCGCGCAGCTTCACCAGCGCGCCGTGGCGGCCGACGGCGATGGCGGCGCCGGGGAAGACGCCGTCGCGGATGCCCTGCGCGATGGCCGCGTCGATCTTCGCCAGCCCCTCGGGGTTCATCCCGGCGGACCTGGGATCGGCGACGGCGAGCGCGGGAGATGCGGGCCAGGCCACGCTCGCGGGCGGGGGATGCGCGGGCTTCCACGCGCCCGTGATCGCCCGCGCGGCCACCGTCTGCGCCTCCGCGCGCGTGCCCCACGCCAGCACGTACGATGCGGGAGCGTAGCCCGCGGGCGGCTCGGTGGTCGCGAACGCCACGTCCACGATCCGGCGCGGCACGGTGTCGCGCCCCATCGCCGCCGCGGCCGCCGCGCTGTCGGCCGGTGCGGAGCGAACCGCAGAAGTGTCGGTGGATGCCGCGGCGGCCGCCTGCGCGGCGGCGGCTGGAGTCAGCAGCTCGACCACCCGGTCGACGAGCACCGGGGCCGCGCCGGGGAAGCGCACCGCGACGAGGCAGTCCGCATCGTTCGCAGGCGAGTCCCCCTCGTCCGTGAGCGGGCCGCGGAGCGCGACCGTGTCCGCCAGCACGGGGAAGACGGCGCCGAGCGGCCGGAGCTGCGCCGCCAGCGTCCTCACGTCCATTCCCGCCGCCGCGGCCACCGCGACCTTGCGGCATCCCTTCAGCGCAACGGACGGCGCTGAACCGAGCACCATCGTAGAAGCCTCGAACCCCGCCCGCGCAGCCGACACCGCATCCGCAGACGCCAGCGCCCGGACGCCTCGAACTGTATCTGCCGCCGCGGGGGGGATGCCGAGCCCCGCGCGCTCCTTCGCGGCGAAGATGCGCCGCACCGCCGCCTCTACGCGCGACGCGGGGATGCGCCCGCTGCGCACGCCACCCATCACGGCGTCGATCGTCGCCCGCGGGTCCGCCACGCCTACGAGCACGTCCGCGCCCGCCGCCACCGCGCGCACCGCCGCCTCGCGGCCGCCATAGGTCCGGCTGAGGTAGCGCGCCGTGTCCACGTCCGCCAGCACCAGCCCGCCGAAGCCGAGGTCGCGGCGCAGCAGGCCGAACATCGCGACCGCGTTCACCGGAAAGGGCACGGTGTCGCCCGTGGCCGACGGGAGCGCAACGGGGCCCAGCATCAACCCGTCAACACCGGCGCTGTCCAGGCGCTGCACGAAGCCGGCGGGGCCCGCCTCCAGCGCGGCGCGGTCCCACGACAGCACGGCCAGCGAGTCGCGGTCGGTCCCGGACGGGGCGGGGAAGGCGCGCACCGCGGCCAGCATCCCCCCGCGCCGCAGCGCCTCAGCGAAGGCGACGGTGCCCTCCGCGGCGCCGGAACTCGCCGCGTCGAACGGAGATGCGAAGGCATCGGGGTTCATCGGCGGGCCGGAGAGGAGGGCCAGGCGGATGCCGAGCGCTTTCGCCTCCGCCGCGGCGACGGTGCCGGAGGCCGCCGCCGCGTCCGCATCTCCCGCCGCGCCCGTCGCCGCTCCCGGCGCAAGCTCCGTCGCGCCGGCGATGGACGTACCCGCGCCGCGGTCCATTTCTGCCGCGGCGAGGAGGGGGAGCGCGGAGTGGCGGCCGAGCGTGTCCAGCATCGCCGCCACCGCGCCCGCCGCGCCGCCCGTCACCACCACCCCGCCGATGCTGTCCACGCTCACCCAGCGGCGCAGCTCGGGCGAGCCGCCGCCCTCCAGCATCCCCGCGTCCTCGCGGGCGACCACCATCTGCGCCACCTT
>DASRQW010000078.1 GCA_035696245.1 Longimicrobiaceae bacterium
CCCGTCTCCCCCGCCCAGCCCGGTGATGCGCGGCTGCGCGATGCCGTCGTGGAAACCGAAGTGCTCCTTGTCGTTCGGAAGCATCACGCTGCCCAGCGGCTCGGCGAGAGTCACGCCGTGGGCGGATGCGCGGGCGCCCTCGGCCGCGAGCAGCTCCTCCAGCCGCGCGGCGCCGTCGGCGAAGAGGAAGAGCATGGCGTGGACGGGCGCGTTGTTGGGCCCGCCCCAGCGCCACGCCTCCGGGTCCATGTCGCCGGTGTCGCCCAGCGCGCGGCTGCGGTGCTGCCGCTCGGCCATTCCTTCCTGGAACTCGCGCGAGAAGGTGGCGACGGCATCTTCCGGCAGGCCCAGGGCGCGCACGCCGTCGGAAGTGAATGCCAGGTTCAGCGCCTGGCCGTCGCCGGCCACGTCGCTGCTGCGGCGCGCTGCGGGGGTCACGGCGCCGGCCAGCTCGCCCACCCACTGGCGGGCGCGGACGGAGCCGCCGTCGCCGTTATCGAAGGTGGCGGCGACGTAAGCCGCGTGCTGGAGCCTGGCGTAGCTGCGGGCCACCAGGCCCTGGACGTCGCTCACCTCCACGGCGGGCGGCGGGGGTGTGATGGTGCTCATCGGTTCGTCTCCCGGGTCAGAAGCGACGCAGCCACGCCTGGGCCTGCGCGGGGTCCATCGCCCCGTACAGCCCCAGCCGGATGCGGCTGTTGTTGTTGATGTTGTTCACCGACAGCCACTTGTACGCGCTGTACCACACCTGCGTGGGGATCTGGCTGTCGCGCGAGTACGCCTTGAACGCCTGCTCGTCGGTCGCGCCGTCGCCGGTGAGGCCCTTGGTGCGCGGGAAGCCGACGCAGTTGCTCCACACGCCGGTGAGCCCGTCGTGCGCCTTGTCGATGAAGTCGCCCAGGTAGTTGTCCCAACTCCCGTCGAAGTTGCTGAAGAAGAGCAGCCGCCGCCCGTCGTCCACGATCACCCAGCGGGCGAAGTGGATGGAGGGGATGCCGGAGAGCGTGCCCTGGTTGCTGAGGTAGCGCGCGGCGAAGTTGATGAACTTCAGCACGGTCCAGAGGACGGCGTGGCGGAAGGGCAGCGGGCGCTTCACGTAGATGACGCTGCTCATCTCGTTCTGGACGATGCGGTCCTCGGTGCGCACCAGCTCGGCGGTGTGGTCCTTCACGCTGTCGCGGATGATCACCGGGTCGCGCGCCGCCAGGTAGGAGAGGTACGCGTACGCCGCGCCCGCGACGACCGCGAGCGCCAGCACGACGCCGCCCACGTCCATGAACGCCGCGCGCCAGCCCACGAAGCGGCTCACGATGGTGACGGCGGCGGCAACGAGCAGCAAGGCGAGGACGCCCGCGGTCTTCGGAAGGTTGTCGACGAAGCGCTGGGGGATGAGCAGCTTGGGGAACGTCCCCGGTTCCACGCGCGCCCACGCCAGCGCGGGCTCCGCGCGCACGAAGTCGCGGATGCGCTCGCGCGCCTGCACGGGATCGGACGGGAACGCGGGCTTGCCGGCCTCCCGGTCCAGGAAGCGCTCCACACGCTCGTGCAGGTCGGCCTCGCGGCGGATCTGCTCGACCGAGCGGCTCATGGTGCCGGTGTAGAACGTGGTGGTGGGCACGTCCCAGCGCATGAAGAAGTGGTCCACGTCCTCGCGCCGGCCCAGCCCGGGCCACCCCTCGCAGTGCGAGAAGACGGCGTCCAGCCCCGGCCCCGCCTCGCGCAGGAGTTCGCTCACGTGCGCGTCGCGCGGGCCGTCGTAGTCGGTGGAGAAGAGCAGCTTGGCGGGGATGGGGGGCCCGCTCGCCTGCGGCACGCCGTTCCACACCGGGATCGGCGCGTCTTCCGACGGCGATGCGGCGTGGATGACGAAGCGCGCGAAGTGCACGGTCCGCAGCCGCAGGAAGGGCACGTGCTCGTTCACCTCCAGGTCGGTGCCATCGCTCGGTCTGGCGATCTCCGCGAGGAGCGCGCGGAGCTGCTTCTCGTGGTCCGCGTCGATGATGGGCGCCATCAGCAGCATGGAGCCCTGCGACGTCCGTCCGTCGTGCGCGGCGGAGGCGGCCTGCTGCGCGGGCGTCCGCGCCAGCGCAGCGGCGATTGCGGCCTCGTTGCGCGCGTTCACTCTCGCCTTCGCGGCGGCGGCCTCTTCCTCCTCGACGCGCGCGGCATCCGCCTCCGCCTGGTCTGCTGCGAGCTTCTCGGCGGCGGCTTTCTCGGCCGCGGCCTTCTCCTCGGCGGCGAGCGCGGCGGCGGCCAGGTCCGCGGGGGAGACGATGGGCACGTCGAGCGGGATCTTCCCCGGTGGCGCTTCCGTCGCTTCGGACGACGGGGAACCATGCACCTCTTCCGTCGGCCCGGAGAGCACGGCAGACGCGGCGCTCGCGTCCGGGATCACGACCACCTCCCCTAGCTTGGGAAGCGCGACGTCGGGCTTCGGCGCGAGGGCGACGGGCTGGTCGGGCGAATCGTCCTGCGGAAGGGCGGCGGGTGCGGCGGCGTCTTCGAGCGGAGGGGGCGGGTCGCCGGACGAGGGAAGAGGCGGGGAAGTCTCGCTCATGGGAGCTCCTGCACTGCGTGGCGAACGGGCGAGCCGGGGAGATGACCGTCGGCTCGGATGAGCCTGCGAAGACCGCGAGGGGGGAACACTGCCGGATACGGCAGGCCGACTCCGCTGCAGCAATTCCGGTTCCGGCGCGCGCCCGCCGTCCATCTACCCGAGAAAGGGCACCGCTACAGCAGTTTACGGCAATCGCTCCGCATCGGCAGAACCGGGCAATCGAGGCACCAGAGTGACAGATGGGACAATCGTGTCGCAGAAATCCGGCGGCTGGGTTTCGGTGATGCTCGTCGTTCGGACGCGAGGACGAGCTCTCGCAGCCTCACGACGAGATCGTCCTACCGCATCTCCCAATACCCGCTCGTCGTTGTGCTGTATGATGTTACCGTGGATTCACACCGGAGATGGACAGCCGCGCATCCGCCGCGCACCTACGGACTCCGAACCGTCGAGAGCCGGGGAGATCAGCGGCCGCTGGAGACGGCACGTGGCGTGCTCGCAACGGATGATGTCCCGTCCCGCGCGCCGGCTCCGGCGCGCACGGTGGCGCATCTCCCGTCCATCTCCCGCAAGCGATCCCGCCATGAGCACTCTCGCTCCTCCCGCGCCGGCACCCGCGCCCGTGAAGCAGCCGCCGTCGCCCAACAGCCAGGGCGGGCCCGGCCTGCGCCTCAAGCGCATAGTACTGGCGGAGCTGGGGAGCCGCGGCGTGCTGCGGCCCACGTTCTCCCTGCTTCGGCGCCACGCTCCGGTGGTGAAGCTGGGCGCGCGCGTGGTCGTGAGCCGCCACGCGGACGTGGTGGAGGTGCTCACGCGCGATGCGGACTTCACCATCAGCGAGGTGAACGGGCCGCCCATCGACCGCATCAACGGGCCGTTCATCCTCAACATGGACCGCGGGGCCACATACGACCGCGACCACGCCGCCCTGCGCTCCGTCGCCCGGCGCGAGGACGTGGACCGCATCCGCGACATCGCGCGGGGCGCGGCGGAGCGGCTGGTGGACGCGGCGCGGCCGGGCGGGCGCATCGAGGCCGTGCAGGGCCTCACGCGCGCCGTGGCGGCGGAGACGGTGGCGGCGTACTTCGGCTTCCCGGGGCCGGACCGCGCTACGCAGCAGCGGTGGCTGCGCAACCTCTTCCAGGACGCCTTCGCCAACCCGGCGGACGACCCGTTCGTGCGCCAGGCCGCGATCCGCTCCGCGGCGGAGCTGAAGACGTGGGTGCTGGGCGAGATCGCCCGCCGCCGCGCCGAGGGCGTGGAGGGCGCGGAAGACGTGCTGGGGCGCATGATCGCGCTGCACGGGCCGGAGCGGCCGTGGGCAGACGACGACTGGGTGCGGCGCAACATCGCCGGCCAAGTCGTGGGAGCCATCGAGACCACCTCGCGCTTCGCCATCCTCGCCATCGACGAGCTGCTGCGGAGGCAGGAGGAGATGGGGGGCGCCCAGGCCGCGGCGCGCGCCGGGGACATGGACCTGGTGCGGCAATACGCGTGGGAGGCGGTGCGCTTCAACCCGCACACGCCCATCATGGCGCGCTTCTGCCCTCGCGGCGCGGTGATCGCGGCGGGCACCACGCGCGAGAAGCGCATCGAGCCCAAGAGCACCGTGATCCTCGGCACGCTCTCGGCGATGTTCGACGCGGAGGCGTTCCCGGAGCCGGACCGCTTCCGGACGGACCGGCCCATCGGCAAGTACCTGCACTTCGGCTGGGGGCTGCACCAGTGCTTCGGCCTGTACGCCAACATGGTGCAGATTCCGGAGATCGTGGCCGCGCTGCTGCGCCTTCCCGACCTCCGCCGAGCCCCCGGCGCCGACGGGCGCGTCGTGCACGATGGCCCCTTCCCCGACCGCTTGGTGCTGGAGTTCGACACGGCCTGAGCCGCATCGTATCGACACACGAAACCCCGTCGCAGCGCAGCGGCGGGGTTTCGTAGTCTCCGGATCTACCGCATCACGAGATTCGGTCGATGATGCTCGGTAGATGCCGACGTCGGGAGATGTGCGGCCGATGCGATGCCCTGCCCCGCATCTTCCGAATCCGAACGGGTTTCCAGAGCTGGGAAGAGAACGGGCTCGCACTCGTCGATCATGCGCTCGATGCCGAACTGGCGGGCGACGCGGCGGCGGGCTTCGTCCGCGCGGGACTGCACATCGGCGGGCGCGGCGGCGAGGAGGCGGCAGACGTCGCGGAGGGAGGCGGCCATGGCGGCAGGGTCGTCAGGTGGGACGATCCAGCCCGCGGCGGGCGCGTCCGCCTGCTCGGCCAGCGCCGGGCACACGCCGCTGACGCGCGTGGCGATCACGGGGACGCCGGCGGCCATCGCCTCCAGCATCACGTTCGCCATCCCCTCGCTGCGGCTGGCGAGCACGAAAACGTCCAGGCCCGCGACCACGTCCGGCCCGTCGTCGCGCGCGCCCAGCCAGTGCACGCGCGGCGCGACGCCCAGGTCCGCGGCGAGCGCGCGGAGCGCCCGAAGCTCCGGCCCGTCGCCGGCGATGACGAGACGCGCATTCGGCACCTCCGCTGCGGCGAAGGCGTGGAGGAGCACGTCGAAGCCCTTGCGGTGCGCCACGTGGCCCACGCCGCCCACCAGCAGCTCGCCGGGTCGCACACCCAGCTCGCGCCGCAGCCGGTCGCGGAGCGCGGGCCGCTCGGCGGCGCGGTCGGCGAGGCCGTTGAGCACCACGTGCACGCGCGGCGCGGGGAACCACGGCGCGCTTCCCAGCCACTGGTCGCGCACCTCGGGCGAGTTCACGATCAGCGCGTCCACGCGGCGGCGGAACACGGTGGAGGCAGGCCCCCGCTGCGGCGCCGAGCGGGAGATGCCCATCCGAACGGCCAGCCGGGGCACGCGCGCCGCGGCTGCGGCAGCGGCAACGCAGGCGGTCGTGCGCCACGAGGTGAGCAGCAGCGCATCCGGCCGCTGCCGCCACAGCCACCACGCGAAGTGGGCGGCGCTCGCCAGGTCCAGATCCCCGCGCGGGCGAGCGCCGGCGGTGGGCACGCCCATGCCTTCCAGGCGCTGCCGCACGGGCCCGCGCGGGCACGACACGACCACGCGGTGGCCGCGCGCGAGGAGGCCGGCCGCGACGGTGGCGAGCCACTTCTCGTTCCCGCCCCACACGTGGCTGCCATTCTGGATCACCAGCTTCATACGCCGATCCCCGCCATCGCGTCCGCGGCGACGCGACGCGCGGGCCTGTCCCACGCCGGTGCGGTCCCGCCGAGCAGCGCCTCCCAGCGCAGCACCATGGCGTCGAACCCGAAGCTCGCCTCCGCGCGCCTCCGGGCGGCGTCACCCATCGCGCGCCGCACGTCCACATCTGCCAGCAGGTCTCGCAGCGCGGCCGGTAGCTCCCCCTCGCCGAAGCCGACGACGCGGCCGGGGCGGGTGCCGTCGATGAAGGGGCGCAGCGCCTCTTCCGCGCCGCTCACGGGCGTGCTCACCACGGGGAGGCCGAACGCCATCGCCTCCAGCATCGCATTGCACATCCCCTCGCGGTCCGAGCAGACGACGTAGGCGTCCAGCGCATCCAGCACGTCGCCCACGTCGTCGCGGTGCCCGGCCAGGTGGAAGCGATCGGCCACGCCGGAGCGCGCCGCCAGCGCCCGCAGCGCATCTTCCTCCTCCCCCGCCCCCGCTACCACGCAGTGCACCTCGTTCGGGAGATGCGAGAGCGCGGCGATCAAGCGGTCCAGCCGTTTCTGCCGCGCCAGGCGCGCGACGGCGCCGAAGACAGGCGCGCCGGCCGGGATGCCGAGCTCGCGGCGGAGCGCGCCAGGCTCACAGCGGCGGCGCGGCTCCACGACGCCCTGCGGGATCACACTGACGCGGGCCGGGTCCAGCCCCGGCGCGGCGGCCAGGAACGGCGCGCGCATGGACCGGGCGTTGACCACGACATCGTCCACCAGGTTCCGGTACGCCCAGCGGTAGCGGCGGCCGCGCGCCGGCGTGTCGCTCTCCAGGCCGATGCGCTGCACCACGCGGGGAACGCCCGCGATACGCGCGCCGAGTCCGGCGAGCAGCACCTTCTTGAACGTGGTGAGCAGCACCACGTCCGGCCGTTCGTGCCGGAGGCGCCCAGCGAGGCGGAAAGCGTCCGGCAGCGCCAGGTCGCCCCCCACGCGCTGCACACCGGCGGGCACGCCGAAGTCCTCCACGCGCCCGGCGACGATCGCGTCGCGGCACAGCAGCAGAACGCGGTGCCCGCGGCCTTGCAGCCCCTGCAACAGGCGCACGACCGCCAGCTCGCCCCCTCCGAATATCGCGGATCCGTTGTGTGCGACGACGTACATGGCCACCCCCGGCGAGGGCGTGGAATGGCAGAAGGCTGCGGCGGGAACTGCCCTGCTCTACCACCGCATACTACCCGAGCGGCGAACGCCCGGTCAACGGTTTCGTAGCGCCGGGCACGCCATTTTACGGGACTCCGCGCGGCCTTCGAGAGCCGCCATGCGGAGTGGCGGATAAGCAGTTGACCGAGACGCGGACGGACGGTCCGCAGGCGAAGAGATGGGAGGATGCACGGCGGGAGATGCCGTCGCGACGATGGCTACATGACGCGAAGCTCATCCGCGACGACGGATGGGAAAGCGAGCGGGGCCGCCCGGCTGGAGCGGCCCCGCATCGTGCATCGGCGTTTTCGGGCGAGGTACGATCATCGAGAATCGACGGTGCCGAGATGTGCCGCCGCCGCACGTCTACCGAGCACCTTTTCATCCCGCCATGGCGCGGAGATCAGGCGGAGCCGTGGGTGCCCTCGCCGGCGAGGATCTCGCTGGTCACCTGGCCGGTGAGCTCGTCGTCCGGCTCGGTGAGGCGCTTGCGCTTCCAGTCGCCCTTGGCGTACACGCCCAGCGTGACGAGCGCGATCAGCACGTACGAGATGGGGAACGCCCACCAGATTCCACGCGCACCCAGCCCGGCGTGCTTGGACAGCACGTATGCGAGCGGGAACTGGAGCACCCACTGCGATACGAGCGTGAGCACCATGGTCATCACCATGTTGCCCGAAGCGCGCAGCACGCCCGTCAGGCACAGCTGCATGCCTAGGAAGCCCCACGACAGGGCGATGGTGCGCAGGAAGACGGCGCCCTCGGCGATGACCTTCTCGTCGCCCGGCACGAAGAAGCCCACGAGGTGCGGCGCGACCAGGAAGACGATGGCGCCCATCGCCGTGAGGATGCCGAAGCCCAGCCACGCCCCCAGCCGCCCGATGCGCGCCGCCCGCTCCACGTTGCCCGCGCCGATGTTCTGGCCCACGAGCGTGGAGACGGCCATCGACAGGCCCATCGCGGGGATCATCACGACCTGGAGGATGGTGGAGCCCACGCCGTACGCGGCCACCGTGAGCGTGCCGAAGCTGGTGATGAGGAAGGTTAGCACCGTGAGCCCCAGCGCCCGCGCCGACTGCTCGATGGACGCGGGGAAGCCCAGGAAGAACGCGCGTTTGATGTAGGCGCCATCCGGCACGAAGTTGCGCCACGCCAGGTGGATGCCGTACTTGCCGCGCAGCAGCACGCCCATGGCGATCACCGCCGCCAGGCTCTGCGTGCTCACGGTGGCGAGCGCGGCGCCCATCACGCCCATGGCCGGCACCGGCCCGTAGCCGAAGATGAAGAACGGATCGAGCGCGAAGTTGAGGATCACCGTGCCCAGCACGATGAACACCGGGAAGCGCGCCTCGCCCACGCCGCGCATGATCGACTGGAACATGAAGAAGAAGAAGTTGAACACCAGCCCCACGAACGACACCCGCATGAACCCCAGCGCGCCGCGGTACACCTCCGGCGCCACGCCCATCAGCTTCAGCAGCAGCGGGGCACACGCGTAGCCGAGGGCGCCGAGCACGACGGAGACGATAACCACCATCAGCAGCGTCTGCGCGGCCACGTGGTTCACCATCTCCTGGTTGCGGGCGCCGAAGTACTGCGCGATCAGTGTGGACCCCGCGATGGCGAGACCGGCGCCCAAGGCGATGGTGAGGAACATCACCGGCGTGGACACCGACACTGCCGCGACGGCCGCGCCGCCCAGCCGCCCCACCCAGAACGCGTCGATGAGCTGGTAGGCGGCCTGGAGGATGTTGGCCGCGGCGATGGGGACGGCCAGCGTGACCAGCGAGCGGAGGATGGGACCTTCCAGCAGGTTTCGGGACGGCTGTGGCATGGATCCGGGGCAGCGGGTTCGGTAGATGTGTGGCCTTCCACGAGGCGATGCATCGCCGCGCGCGCCGGGCTGGAGCAATACTCCCGCCAGCGCACTTCCGCTCCCGTCGTCTCTCCCTTGCCCCGCCGCAGATCCACGGAGGCGCACCTTCATCTCGCGTCCGCTGCGGCACCCCCCATCGAGGCCGGGGAGGCAGCGGACGAGCAACGCCGAAGATGGACGAACAGTCCACATGGCGCCGTAAAGTTCACACAGTTCCGGGTTGACTTACGGCCGGCGGAGGATTAACGTCGTTCCATGCGCACTCGCCAGAGCTACTACTACGCCGGCTATACCTACGCGACCCGCGACACGGGCCGTGCTTGGAGGCGTATGCGCAGGTAGCTAGCGCAGACTTCCCGACGCACGAACGGCCCGTGGACGAATCCGCGGGCCGATTTTTTTGTCCCTATGCCAAGGAGCAGAGCCATGCAAGCCACCGCCGAGACGTTGGACCCGGGCATCTTCACCACCCAGGACTGGAGCGCCTACACCCCGGAGAACCACGAGGTGTGGGGAATCCTCTACGAGCGGCGCATGCGCGAGCTGGAGCGCAACGGCAGCGGCGTCTTCCTGCGCGGCGCCGAGGCCATCGGGCTGCGGCGCGACCGCGTGCCGGACCTGGCGGAGGTGAACCGGCGCCTGGATGCGCGCACCGGCTGGAACGCGGTGCCGGTCACGGGCTTCATCCCCGCGCGGCAGTTCTTCCACTGCCTGGCCGAGCGGCGCTTCCCCACCACCATCACGCTACGGCCGCGCGAGCAGCTGGACTACCTCCCGGAACCCGACATCTTTCACGACGTGTTCGGCCACGTGCCGCTGCACGCCGACTCTATGTTCGCGGACTTCCTGCAAGGCTTCGGCGCCGTCGCCATGCGCGCCCGCAGCGACGAGGACGTGACGCGGATGGCGCGCCTCTTCTGGTTCACCGTGGAGTTCGGGCTGGTGCACGAGGACGGCGAGACGAAGGTCTACGGCAGCGGCCTCATCTCGTCCGCGGGCGACGCGGCGAACGCCCTCGGGCCCAAGTGCGACCGCCGCCCGTTCTCGCTCGAAGCCGTGCTGGAGCAGCCGTTCGAGATCGACCACTTCCAGGACGTGCTCTTCGTCGTCGACTCGTTCGACCAGCTCTTCGAAGCGACCGAGAAAGCCAAGCGGATGATCGGCTGAGCGCGAACGCGCATCTCCATCCTCCGCCGGATGCCTGCGACTGGAGATGCGTCGAAGGGCCCGTCGCCGCCCATCCATCACCCGCGATGCGCGGAGGGGCCGTTCCACCCGGACGGCCCCTCTGCGCTTCATCGTACGAGATCCGAAGTTCTCCGGCGATGCGGCGTGCGGCAGTCGACGGAAGAGGAACGGTTGAGTATCCTTCCAGTCTGCCGATCAACTTCTTTCGAGACAACGCCGTGCACGACGTGAAGGTTACTCCTGCTCCCAATCGCCCGAGCACCGCCGCGCGCGCGGGGTTCATCGTGCTTGCGCTGTTCACGCTCAGCCCCTGGGCGTCGCCGGCCATCGCGCTGGGGCTGGGGGCGGCGTTCGCGCTCGCGCTGGCCAACCCGTTCGCGAAGGAGAGCCGCGCCGCGTCCAAGTCGCTGCTGCAAGCGTGCGTGGTGGGCCTGGGCTTCGGGATGCCGCTCGCCGCGGTGGTGCGGGCGGGCCTGGCGGGCGTGGGCTACACCGTCGCCGGGATCGCGGCGGCGCTCGCTCTCGGCACGCTGCTGGGGCGCTGGCTGCGGGTGGAGCGGCACACGTCGTTCCTCATCACCGCCGGCACCAGCATCTGCGGCGGCAGCGCGATCGCGGCGGTGGGCCCGGCGATCGGCGCCGGCCCGGAGGCGATGAGCGTGTCGCTCGCGACGGTGTTCATCCTCAACGCCGTGGCGCTGTACCTCTTCCCCGCCGTAGGGCACGCGCTGCGGCTGTCGCAGGGGCAGTTCGGCGTGTGGGCGGCCATCGCCATCCACGACACCAGCTCGGTCGTGGGCGCGGCGTCAGCATACGGCGCGCAGGCGCTCCAAACCGCGACGGTGCTGAAGCTGGCGCGCGCGCTCTGGATCATCCCGCTCACCCTCGCCGCCGCCGCGGTCGCCCGCCGCCAGCGCATCCGCGAGGGCGCCGCCGAAGCTCGATCGGCTCTGAAGCTGCCGTGGTTCATCGGCCTATTCATCCTCGCCGCCCTCATCCGGACGATCCTCCCCGCCTCGGCCACGCCCGTGCTGGACGGGCTCGCGCACCTGGCACGCATCGGCCTCGTCCTCACGCTGTTCCTGATCGGCGCCGGCCTCACGCGCGAGACGCTCCGCGCCGTCGGCATCCGCCCGCTCGTGCAGGGCGTGCTCCTCTGGATCGCCGTGGGCGGCCTCTCCCTTTTCGCCGTCTGGCGCTGGCTGCCGGCGTGATCGGCTGAAGAGCAGACGCACGCGGAGACGCGGAAGACGCGGAGAACGGCAAGACATTCGAACTGCTCTCCGCGTTCTCCGCGCCTCCAAATTAAACCCCGCAGCTCAACGGATCGGGACGAAACGCGAAAGATCGATCCGCATCTACCCAACCGCGCCGGGATGGAGGTCGAGCACGGGCCGCATCGCAGCGATGGACGGCGAGAAGAACGACAGCTGCTCCGGGTCCGCGAAGACGGCCACGAAGTCGCCCGGCGCGAGCGCCCGCGCCAGGCGCGCCGCGAAGTTGTCGCGCAGCACCCGCGCGTAGTGATCCACATCGTAGTCCCGCGGATCCGTCCACTCGCCTTCGTCGGCGGGGGGGACGAGCGCCGCGCCGCCTCCCTGCGTGCGGTAGACCCGCACCCGTTCTCCCACCCGCCACGACGTCCGCCCGGCCGCCAGCAGAGCCTCGTACGCGACCTCGCGCCGTCCATCCCTCGTCTCTGCGTACTTCGCGGGCGTCTTGGTGAGCCGCATGCGCGACGACACGTCGTAGCTGGACATCTCCCGCCTGCGCAGCGCTCGCAGCGTCGCCAGGTACACGTCGCGCACTCCCGCGACGTCGCCCGCGAACAGCGGCGGCAGCGCGGCGCGCAGGAACGCTTCCCCGAACGGCTCCGCGCGGCTGGAGCGGAACGCGACGCCGCGCAGCAATAGCGAGCCGTCGTACCCGAGCAGCGCGTAGTTCTTTGGCTCGTGAGATAGCATGGCCGCGTACCGGCCTTCGAACTCGAGCTGCACCAGCGGCGGCAGCAGCGCGGCGACCTCGGCCACCACGCGCCGCTCGTCCGCCTCCGTCCAGCCTTCCGGAACGGCGAAGTACACGCCATCCGTGTCCGCCTCCAGCAGTGTCACGCCCCGGGCGGCGAGCTCGCGGCACATGAAGGCCAGCGTCTCGCGTCCGCGGCGCGTGACTTCGTTCGCGGCGTGCACGTCGGCAAACCGCGTAAGCTCTCCCCCCGCCGCGAGATACCCGTACGCCGAGTTCACCACCAGCTTCATGGCCGCGGACACCGCCTCGTGCGTGTGGCGCTCGGCCGAGCCGGGAGGCGCGGCGCGCGCGGCCGCCTTCGCCGCCAGCCGGTGCTCCACCAGCCGGTCCACCAGCGCCAGCATCGCCCCCAGGTGGTCGCGCGCCGGCCCGATGCGGAAGGCGCGCATGAGCGACGGATACAGGCTGGCGACGTCGGCCTTCACCACCCGGCGCGCCACGCCCGTCGCGAACAGGTGCAGCGCGGCCCCGCTGTGCGGCGTGCCGTCGCCCACCCGGTGCGCGGGAAGCGCGGCACCCGCGCGGAGATAGGCCCGCACGAGAAGCGGGTCGATGACGCCCGTGGCCGCGCCCGCGTCCGCCAGGCGCTCGTACCTGCGCGGGGCCATGCGCGCCAGCGCGAACGCCGCCCCGCCCAGCAGCCGCGCGATGGCATCCACCTCCTCCACGTCGTCCGTCGCGTACCGCCGGACTCGCTCCGGATCGCGCAGGTACGTCGCGTAGATCTGGCTGCCGGGCACGTACTCGCGGTCCGGCGCGGCGACGCCCAGGTGCTTGGCGACGGCCTTCAGCCCGTGCGCCGGCAGCTCGCGCACCGAGAAGTCGTAGCGGATCACCGCGTCCATCGTGTCGATCAGCTCGCGGCCGGGCGCGACGAAACGCACGCGGCGGCTGGCATCTCCAGCGCGTGGAGCGCCCCGCCGCGCCGCCCGCTCGCGCAGGCCGGTGCCGTGCAGTCGCCCCAGCGGGAGAGGCACGCCAAGCCGGCGCGCGCGCTCAGCCAGGAACGGCAGGTCGAAGCCGTGGAGGTTGTGGTTCTCGATCACGTCCGGGTCGGACGCGCGGATCGTCTCCACGAGGCGTCGGATGAGGTCCGCTTCCGCCTCGGGCCCGGCGCCGTCCGCCTCCAGGACCTCCGCGCGCCCGTCCGGGTGGAGCACGGCGACCATGAAGATGCGGTCCCGCGTCGCGTCCAGCCCCGTCGTCTCCAGGTCGAACTGCAGCCGGTGCAGCTGGTGGAAGCCGAGGCCGCGGAAGTACGTGCGCCCCGTCGCGACCAGGTACTGCTCCTCCGGCGGGAGGATGAGGACGCTTTCCGCGCCCAGCTCGCGCACGTGCCCCACACGCTGGCCCAGCCGCCGAGATGCGCCGTGCAGCACCGTCGCCGCCAGCCGCGCCCCGTCCGCCGCGGAGACGAGGAACCGCAGCTCGCCCGGCCCGTCCAGCTCGCGCACCCACACGTCCGCGTCCGCCGCGCCTTCCGGCCCGAGCAGCGGACCGAGATGGCCCAGGTCGTCCAGCCGGTCGAGCAGCATCCACGGGCGGAACCGCTCGTCCTCCCGCACCAGCGCGCCCGTCTCCGGAATCCGGCGCCATACCGCCGCCCGCCCGTCCGCCTCCGCCCACACGGAGACGATTCCGGGCGTAGGGTCCCAGCCCCAGAGCCATTCGTCCCCGTCGTTCGGGATCGTGGCGGGGATATGGCCGGCCGAAGACTGGTCGGCGAGAGCGTCAAGGGCCGCGACCGGAAGATCAATCACTCGGGGGCGGATGTGGAGAACGGTGGAGATGTGCCTGCGGCACGACGAGAAGGGAACGGTACACAGTGAAGACGAGCCGAGTCGGCGGGTTCACACTCGCCAGCCTGGGCGAAGGCCGCAACGGGCGTACGGCTCGGCCCCAGTTTCAGGGGTGATGCCGCAGATACAATCTGTGCTCCCCTGCAAGCCGGAATACCAATTGTAGCGTGGGGATGGCGTCTCCACTCGCTCGAGCTTCCGAACGGCTTGCAGGGCCGATCCCGTAGACGAATACCCACCGTAATCCGCAGGCGCGGTTCCGTAGGTACGCTGCACCGGCTGCGTTTGGAACGTTTCTCGACTCTACAGTGCGAAACGCGTTGTCAGGAGAGGAAGCAGCCATGCTCTAGGAAGTTGAGCAGCCACCCGCTCTGGAGCCGACAAAGTTCTTGCGCCCGGTCCCCGGTGAACCCACGATTCAGGCCTTCTCCTGCCCCTGCCTGCGGTAGCAGACCGGCTCCGCTTCGGCTGCCAGACCCCACAGTACCAGCCCCCAATGCCTGCCTTCCGCTACACTCTTCCGTTGCGGGCCCAGACGGCGAGCCGCCAGTTCGCCTTGGTGGTCGAGACGAGCCGCTGGTTTGTGCGAGCCAGCACCCTGCTCTTCCTCGGGAGCTTGGTCCAGAGCCATTCGCCACCTCTGCGGCCGTTCCCGCCGCTGCTCACCCGGGTGGCGGCGGCGATCCTCCAGAAACCAGGCCTCACGCCTCGGCTGTCGGTGCACGCAGATGTCGACGGGTGTTCTTCGGGGCTTGCGGGTTTCGCCAGCGGGGCGCTCCGGTCGTGTGTAGGAGCTTCGATTTCCCCGCAGTCGTACGGTTCCCTGATCGCCCTCGCCGGTGAGGCGCGACGCGCTCTGGGGGGCCCGTCCGAAGCAGAAGCCCTGCACGCGCTGGGGCTCATCGACCTGGCGCGGCCCGACGGAAGGGGAAAAGCGCTGGACCGGGCCATCACATCCCTCCGCGACGCCGCACAGATCGATGGGTCGGCGGCGATCTGGAGCGACCTCTCGGCGGCCTACCTGACGCGAGACCGGATGATGCAGAACCCGCGCGACCTGATGGAAGCGATCGAAGCGGCCGACCGTGCGGTGGCGCTGGACTCCA
>DASRQW010000079.1 GCA_035696245.1 Longimicrobiaceae bacterium
GCCTGGGCGGTGCTGCTGGAAGCGTACGACGACCTGGTGGGCATCGATTGGACCTGGCAAGCTGCCGACGGCTGCATCGTCAAAGCTCCGCTGGGAAAAAGGGGGCTGACGGCGAGGCGCAAGCCACGGGGCGCAACCCCACCGACCGGGGGAAGAGCGGAAGCAAGCGCCACCTCCTGACCGACGGGCGAGGTGTCCCGCTGGCGGTCGTGCTCTCGGGTGCGAACCGGCACGACATGAAGAAGCTGGCCGAGTTGCTCGAGGCTCGCCTCGGCCTCGCCGGCGGCGACGCGGCCACGCCAGCAGCTTTGCCTGGATCGGGGCTACGACTACGCCGCCTGCCGCACGACAGCCGGGGAGAAGGGCTACACGCCGCACATCCCGCCCAAGGCCAGCAAGGAAACCCCGCTGCCTGCACCGGGAGATCCCGACCGCCATCCGCCCCGGCGCTGGGTGGTCGAAGTCTGCCACTCCTGGTTCAACCGCTTCCGCCGGCTGCTCATCCGCTGGGACAAGCGCGCCGACAGCTACTTGGGCTTCGTGCAGCTCGCCGCGACGCTCATCATCTACCGGAAAATCCGCTCCATATTTTCCGGATAGGCTCTTATCATACCATTGCGCTATTTAGTGGAACAGATGCTGCCAAGCCGCGCCCCACAACATGCCACGCCGGTCAGTTCGCGAACTGACCGGCGTGGCACATCTCATGGCACAGCAGGTCAGGGCACCGCGACCTGGGGAAGGTAGATCACGGCGCCACTCTCGCGGAATTTCCTCGATTTCTCCTGCATTCCAGCCTTCGCGTAGTCACGGATCTCCTGCGTGATCTTCATCGAGCAGAACTTGGGGCCGCACATCGAGCAGAAGTGGGCGATCTTGGCGCCCTCCGCCGGCAGCGTCTCGTCGTGGTAGGCGAGGGCGGTCACGGGGTCCAGCGACAGGTTGAACTGGTCGCGCCAGCGGAACTCGAAGCGCGCCTTGCTGAGCGCGTCGTCCCACTCCTGCGCGCGCGGGTGGCCCTTCGCCAGGTCCGCGGCGTGGGCGGCGATCTTGTAGGTGATCACGCCCGCCTTCACGTCGTCGCGGTTGGGCAGGCCCAGGTGCTCCTTGGGCGTCACGTAGCACAGCATCGCCGTGCCGTACCACCCGATCTGCGCCGCGCCGATCGCGCTGGTGATGTGGTCGTAGCCCGGCGCGATGTCCGTCGTCAGCGGTCCAAGCGTGTAGAACGGCGCCTCCTGGCACCACTCCAGCTGCTTGTCCATGTTCTCCTGGATGAGGTGCATGGGCACGTGGCCCGGCCCCTCGTTCATGGTCTGCACGTCGAACTCCCACGCGATCTTGTTCAGCTCGCCCTGCGTGCGCAGCTCGGCGAACTGCGCCTCGTCGTTGGCGTCGCGGATGGAGCCCGGCCGCAGCCCGTCGCCCAGCGAGAACGAGACGTCGTACTCGCGCATGATCTCGCAGATCTCGCGGAAGTGCGTGTACAGGAAGCTCTCGCGGTGGTGCGCCAGGCACCACTTGGCGATGATGCTTCCCCCGCGGCTCACGATGCCCGTCAGCCGGTTGGCCGTCATGGGGATGTAGCGCAGCAGCACGCCGGCGTGCACGGTGAAGTAGTCCACCCCCTGCTCCGCCTGCTCGACCAGCGTGTCGCGGTACAGCTCCCACGTCAGGTCCTCGGGCACGCCGCCCACCTTCTCCAGCGCCTGGTAGATGGGCACCGTGCCGATGGGCACCGGGCTGTTGCGCAGGATCCACTCGCGCGTCTCGTGGATGTTCTTGCCGGTGGAGAGGTCCATCACCGTGTCGGCGCCCCACAGCGTGGCCCAGCGCAGCTTGTCCACCTCCTCCTCGATGGACGAAGTGACCGCGCTGTTCCCGATGTTCGCGTTCACCTTCACCTTGAAGCCGCGCCCGATGATCATGGGCTCCAGCTCCGGGTGGTTCACGTTCGCGGGGATGATGGCGCGGCCGCGGGCCACCTCGCTGCGCACGAACTCCGGGTCCATGCCCTCGCGCACGGCCACGAACTCCATCTCTCGCGTGATCTCGCCGCGGCGGGCGTAGGCCATCTGCGTGACGGCGCCGGTGCCGCGCACGGTGGGGCGGCGCAGCGACTCCGGCAGCTCCGCCGTGGTGTTCGCGCTGATGGGGCGGTAGGTGCGCTCCGCATCCACCACGTCGCCGCGGGCGCGGATCCACTCGGCGCGGAGCGGCGGCAGGCCCTGGCGCACGTCCACCCCGTGCGGGCCGCTGGTGTCGTACACGCGCAGCGGCGGCTCGCCGCCGGAGAGGGCGATCTCGCGCACGGGCACCTGCAGGCCCCCGGGGCCGGGCACGTACACCTTGCTGGAATTGGGGAACGCCGTCTCGAAGCCGTAAGAAGCGGGGGCGGCGGGCGTCTGCGGGCGAGTGCTCATGGTCATCTTCCTGGGCAGCGGGAAAGACGATCCGGGCGGGGCTGGAGAGGGCCTGCGGGGGCACGAACAACGAGCGCCACCCGGGGCCGGGTGGCGCCTGGACGGCTCGCGCGCACGCTCGCGGGCGAGCGGGGGCACGGAGCACGACATCCCTGCGACACGCCGCGCTCCCTACGCCGGTGTGATCCGGATCAGGTTCCAAGGGACTGTCTCAATCCCGGCATCGGCCGGAATACCCCTGGCGGCTTGCGAGGGCAACATAAGCGGACCGGACACGCGGCGACAGGCCGGCGGGCGGGAATCGGCGTCCGGTGTTCCCCGTCCCGACAGTGCATCGATAGAGCGCAGTGACGGTGGATGCCGACGCGCCGCCGCACATCGACCGCGTCGTCCCGTTAGCCGGATTCGCCGGCTCCATCCGGTTTCCCCCGATGGATGCGCTTGCGTGTGGATGCGCATCCTCCTACAACGCAGTACGTCCGCGAGGGGCGCGGCGGAGGGGTGTACAGAGCGAGGGAGACGAGGATGCTGCTGGACGGAAAGGTCGCGCTGGTCACCGGCGCGTCGCGAGGGATCGGCGCGGCGATCGCGCGGGAGCTGGCGGCGCACGGGGCGGCGGTGGGCGTCAACTACGTGCGGGCGGAAGATGCGGCGCAGTCGGTCGTGCGCGGGATCGCGGAGGCGGGCGGGCGCGCGGTGGCGCTCCAGGCGGACGTGCGCGACCCCGATGCGGTGGGCGCGGCGGTGGAGCGGCTGGCGGCAGTCATGGGCGGCGTGGACGTCCTGGTGAACAACGCCCTGCACAACTACCGTTTCGACCCCGTCGCCAACAAGCCCTTCGCGCAGATGGAGTGGGCGGAGTACCAGGACCAGATCGACGGGACGCTCCGGGCGGCGTACAACACCTGCGGCGCCGTGCTCCCGCACTTCCGCGAGCGCGGTGGCGGGCGCATCGTCAACATCCTCACGAACCTGATCACGCTGCCCGTCGTGCAGTACCACGCCTACACCACGGCAAAGAGCGCCATGCTGGGCTTCTCGCGCAACCTGGCGGCGGAGCTGGGGCCGGACGGCGTGACGGTGAATATGATCGCGGGCGGCCTCATCATGACCACCGCCGCGTCCGAGCCCACCACCCCCGAGGTGCAGGAGATCGTGCGCGGCTCCACGCCACTGCGCCGCCTGGGCGTGCCGGTGGACATGGGCCGCGCAGTCGTCGCCTTCGCGTCGGACCTGATGGGCTTCGCCACCGGCCAGTACGTCGCCATCGACGGCGGCCTGACGATGCCCTGAGCTACCCATCGTAAACGGATGGTGCAAACCGGTGCGGGGTGATGCACATCGGAGCGCCCACCGCCTCGCGTCCGCATTCCGTCCGCCGATCGGGGAGCAACATCCGCCTGTGGACCGCTACCTGCCGGCGGACGATGGCGGTAGATGCGGCGCACCTCGCACCGAACGGCCGTTCGGTGTCGCATTTCCGGACGATGTACAAAAACTGAAGGCCCGCGGACTCGCGTCCGCGGGCCTTCACGTCTTCACCGGAACAGCGTTCAGTTGCCGCCCGTCGCCAGCCCCCCGTCCTCGGCAGGAGCCGCGTCGGGGCTGACGGTTGTTGTGGTGGTGCTATCGGTAGGCAGGTAATTTCCCCCAGTCGCGTAGCCCGAATCGTGGCGAGCCGGCGTGGGGGCGAGCGGCGAATCGGACGTGGTGCCGCAGGCAGCCATGAGAAGGGCGGCGCCGGCGGCGAGTGCGATGCGGTGAAGACGGTTCATGTGCAAACTCCTTGCAGTGGTTGGTTCTGCGCTGGGAGAAAGCAACAAGTGTGCCCGCCCTGGAACTCCAGGCGGTGCGGTGCTCCGATCCATACACGCCATACCGAGGAGCCAGATACGCCGCCGTTTGGGTGAGATGCCGAAGATGGAACTCTTTTCCGGACGTCTACAAATCTGCCGGGGCCGGGTTTCCGGAGGCAGCACTCCGGGGTGCAGCGCCGAGTTCCACGAGCAGTGCCCGCACGCGCCGGGCATCGACCACGGCACCGATTCCGGTGAAGATCTCGACCGCGTCGGACAGCACCTCGCGCGCCTCGTCCGGGCGTGCGGTGGCGGCGAGCAGGGTGCCCAGCTCGCGCAGCGCGTCCGCCCGCTCCAGCTCCAGCTCGGCGCACAGCGCTATGCGGGCGGACTCGCGCATGTGCGCCTCGGCGGTGACGATGTCGCCCTCGGCGCGCTCCACCATGCCGCGGTAGCGGGCGACCTCCACCAGCAGCTCGGGAAAGGCGATGCGGCCCGCGATCTCGGCCGCGCGCTCCACCGATGCGCGGGCGCGGCCCACCTCGCCCACGTGCAGCAGGGGCTCGGCGCGGTTGGCGCACAGGCGGGCGAGCTGCGGCGCATCTCCCGTGCGCTCGGCGATCTCTATCCCGCGGTCGAAGTAGAGGTCGGCCTCCATCCACTCCTCCTGGTCGGCGCACACCATCCCCAAGTTGTTGTACGCCATCACCTCCGTCCGCTTGTTCCCCGAACGTACGGACGAGCCGATGCTCTCCAGGTAGCGCACGCGGGCGTCGTGGAAGCTGCCGCCCAGGTTCGCCAGGACGCCGAGGTTCAGGCAGGCCAGCCCGATCAGGTCGTCGTCGCCGATCTGGAGCGCCAGGTCCAGCGCCTCCTCGTACAGCGCGCGGGCGCCGTCCCAGTCGCGCTGCGCGTGGCGGGTGAGCGCCAGCACGTTGGTGGCGCGCGCGGCGGAGCGCACCAAGCCGTTGCGCCGGGCGATCTCGCGGCTCAGCTCCGCCAGCTCCTCGGCCTCGGCGAAGCGGCCGGCGTCCTTGCGGACCCGCGCCTGCCCGCGCAGCGCGTCTGCCGCCGCCTCGAGCGAGCCCGCGGCCAGCGCCTCGCGGAAGGCGCGCGCGAACAGCTCGCCCGCGGCGTCCCAGTGGCCGCGGCGCTCCTCGTGGGCGGCGCGGTCGGCGAGGTCGGCAGGGGTGGGCGGGGCGGCTTCCACGGCAGGGGACATGCGGCTCAGCCCTCGGCGGCGGTGCGGGCGCCGTCGCCGTACGGCAGGCGCAGGGTGAAGGTGGCGCCGCGGCCGGGCGAGCTCTGCACCGTGAGGTCGCCGCCCAGCAGCCGCGCCAGCTTGCGCGAGATGGGCAGCCCCAGCCCCGTGCCCCCGCGCGAGCTGGAGCCCACCACCTGCTCGAACTCGTGGAAGATGCGCTCGTGGCTCTCCGGCGCGATTCCCGGCCCGGTGTCGCTCACGCGCACCTCCAGCCACTCACCGCCCACCGGCCGTCCCTCGCCGTCGGGCGCGTGGATGGCGATCTCGATGCGGCCGCGCAGGGTGAACTTGACGGCATTGGACAGCAGGTTGATGAGGATCTGGCGCACGCGGTCGGCGTCGGTGCTCACTCGCAGCGAGGCCGGCCCGCGCCGCACCTCGATGTGCAGGCCCTTGGCGGCGGCCTGCGGCTCCATGGTGCCCACGGCCTCTTCGACCACCTCGGCGGGGGATACGTCGGCCATCAGCAGCTCCATCTTGCCCGCCTCGATCTTCGACAGGTCCAGCACGTCGTTGACCAGCAGCAGCAGGTTCTGCGTGGCGCGGTAGGCCTTCTCCAGGAACGGCCGGAGGGCCTGGGGCAGCGGGCCCGGCACCTCTTCCAGCAGCAGGCTCTGGAAACCCAGCACCGAGTTGAGCGGGGTGCGCAGCTCGTGGCTCATGCTGGCGAAGAAGCGCTCCTTGGCCTGCGCGGTCCAGCGCAGCTCCTCGTACGCGCCTTCCAGCTCGCGCGAGCGGTCTGCCAGGGCGCGGTGCAGGCGGGCGTTGCTGATGGCGACGGCGGCGTGGCCGGCCAGCGTGAGCGCCAGGCGGGTGTCGCGCGGAGCCAGCGCGGAAGGGCGGCGGTAGCCGATGACCAGCGCGCCGAACGTCTCGCCGAAGAGGGAGAGGGGCACGCCCAGCCCGGTCTCCATCCCCTCGGACTGGTGAAAGGGGAAGTCGCCCACCGTCCACCGCTCGCCCTCGCCGCCCAGCTGCAGCGGCTTGCGGGCCTCGGCCACGCGGCCGGCGAAGGGGTCGTCGCCCACGGAGCCGCGCAGGCCCACGGTGGCGACGGTGCGGATGCGGCCGGACTCGATGGTGCTGACCGTGACGTAGTGCGCGCCCAGCAGCGTGCGGGTGAAGCGCGCCACCAGGTCCAGCACCTCGTCCGGGTCGAGCGTGCGGTTGGCGGCGAGGCCGAGCACGTGCAGCGCCTCGCTCTCCTCGGCCCGCTGGCGCAGCAGGTCGCGCTCGTCCTCGGCCATACGCAGCTGGTCGGCGCGGCGGGCGACGGCGCCGAACGCCGCGCCCAGGCCGGTCCACGCCGGCGCGTCTTCGCCGAAGACACCGGCAGCGCCGACCAGCACGAGCGTGCCCTCGTCGCCGAGCGGCAGCACCAGCGCCTCGCCGCCGGTGCCCCGCACGGGCAGCAGGCGCGCGGAGGCGGCGCCGGCGGCGTCGGTGGCCACCTGCGGAGCGAGCGCGTACTCCTGCGGCCACGCGTCGCAGGGCGAGCCGTCCGCGTTCACCCACAGCGCGGCGGCGATGCCCGCGCCCGGCGCCGACGCGAGGGCACGCAGCGCCCCGGCCGGCTCGCCGCTCTGGTAGGTGAGGAGGATGGCTTCGCGGAGGTCCATGCGCGACGGAGGAGGGGACGCGGCGAGAACGGCGAAGCGCGGACCGCACGGTTCGCGCCGCGGAACGGTGTGGCGTTCGGGGTTCTGCTAAGCTCTCACATCCGGGCCGGGTGCGCAACTGTTTCGAAGGTAACAGCCCTGCGGCCGCCCACAGCTCCGCGCGAGGCCCGCGTGCGAAGAGGAGGATACCCACGGGGACGACCGGTCCGCACGCGCCGGTAGCTGAAGCGACGGCGCGAAACGGCCCGCCGCAGCGGGAGCCCGTTCGCCTCTCATCCGCACCGCGGCTGCTCGCCGGGCCCCCGCCCGCGCATCGACAGCGGCATCGGACGTTAGATCGCCAGCCGTGCATCTCCCGCATCTGCAGTCATGCATCTCCCGCATCTGCAGTCGGCATCTCCCGAATCGCCAGCCGTGCATCTCCCGGTCACCAGCCGTCCATCTTCCGGGCCGAGAGACCGCCGAGGCATCTTCATCTCCCGCCCGTTCCCCCTCTCTGTCCCGCCCTCCGACAGCGACGCGCGGAGAGAGCGATGACGGGAGCCAGAGGGCGGCGCGAGAAGGGAGATGAAGAGCGGCCGGGCGGCGGATCTCACCGGGCGGACGGGGGCATTCGTACGTTGACACTCCAGGCGGGGGGCGGTAGCATTCAAGGCTGGGCGCAGCCGCAACTTGGCGCGTCTCCGGCCCGGCTTCTCGCCCTCTCAACCCCGCCTCGCCTGCCATGAAGGACCTGCTCCACCTGCGCGTGAACGGCGACGACCACGAGGTCGCGGTGCCCACACACTGGACGGTGCTGGAGGCGCTGCGGTACGCCGTGGGCCTCACCGGCAGCAAGCAAGGCTGCGACAAGGGCGACTGCGGCGCGTGCACGGTGTGGCTGGACGGCGTGCCCACGCTGGCCTGCATCACGCCGGTGTACGAGGCGGTGGGCAGGGAGGTGCGCACGGTGGAAGGGCTGGCGGGCTTCCGCACGCCGGCCGGGGTGCCGCACCCGCTACAGGACGCGTTCGACGTGTGCGGCGCGGCGCAGTGCGGCTTCTGCACGCCGGGGGTGCTGATGAGCGCGGCGGCGCTGCTGGAGGAGAACGACGCGCCCACGCGCGACGAGATCCGCGAGGCGCTGTCGGGCAACCTGTGCCGCTGCACGGGCTACACCAAGATCCTGGACGCGGTGGAGATGGCGGCCGGGCGGCTGCGGGAACCGAAGGCGGAGGTGGTGCGATGAGCGAGCGCGAGGACGACGGCGCGGGCACCCGTTCGGAGCTGCCGGAGAACGACCCGCAGGCGCGGGAGCCCAACGTCCCCTTCCGCGAGACGGTGGGCGAGCCGCGCACGGGCGGCCCCGTTCCGGTGGAGCCGGAGAACCCGACGGACGCGCCGCTGAACGTGATCGGGCGGCGGATGCGGAAGACCGACGGGTTGCTCAAATCCACCGGCCGCGCGCGGTATGCGGACGACATCACGCTGCCGGGCATGCTGCACGGCAAGATCGTGCGCTCGCCGCACCCGCACGCACGCATCGTGAGCATCGACACCAGCGCGGCCGATGCGCTGCCGGGGGTGTTCGCGACGGTGACGGGGGTGGAGATGCCCACGCCGTACGGCATCATCCCGTGGACGCCCGACGAGCAGGCGCTGGCGACGGAGAAGGTGCGCTACATCGGCGACGCGGTGGCGGCGGTGGCGGCGGTGGACGAGGACACGGCGAACCGCGCTGCCGAGCTGATCCGCGTGGAGTACGAGCTGCTGCCCGCCATCCTCACCACCGACGAGGCGCTGGGGCACCCGGAGAACCCCATCCACGCCCCCCAGAAGGAGGGCTGGAACGGCAACATCTCCAAGAAGGTTAAGCTGGAGTTCGGCGACGTGGAGGCGGGGCTGGCGAAGGCGGACGTCGTGGTAGAGGGCGAGTACTTCTTCGAGGGGACGACGCACACGCCCATCGAGCCGCACTGCGCGATCGGGCTGTGGGAGGAGGGCGGCGCGGGGGTCGGACGGCTGACGGTGTGGTCGTCCACCCAGGTGCCGCACTACCTGCACCGCGAGCTGAGCAAGGTGCTGGAGCTGGACCCGGCGCGCATCCGCGTCGTCCAGCCCCCGGTGGGCGGCGGCTTCGGCGGCAAGTCCGAGCCGTTCGACCTGGAATTCTGCGTGGCGCGGCTGGCCCAGAAGTCCGGCCGCCCGGTGAAGATTCTCTACACCCGCGAGGAGGTGTTCCTCGCCCACCGTGGCCGCCACCCGTTCCGCATGCGCTACCGCGTGGGCGCGACGGCGAACGGGAAGCTGACGAGCGTCGATGCACGCACGGTTCTGGACGGCGGCGCGTACTCCAGCTTCGGGCTGGTGACCACGTACTACTCGGGCCAGCTGCTCACGGCGCCGTACGAGATGCCGGCGTACCGCTTCGACAGCACGCGCGTGTTCACCAACAAGCCGGCGTGCGGCCCCAAGCGCGGCCACGGCAGCGTCCAGCCGCGCTTCGCCTTCGAGGTGCAGCTCGACAAGGTGGCCGAGCGGCTGGGCATCGACCCCATCGAGATCCGCCGGCGCAACTTCATGGGCTCGTACCGGCGCACGGTGAACGAGCTGCGGGTCACGTCCAACGGCTTCATGCAGTGCCTGGACGCGGTGGAGAAGGCGAGCGGTTGGAAGGGCAAGTTCCGGCAGATGGGCTACGGCCGCGGCGTCGGGGTGGCGGGCTCGTGCTACATCTCCGGCACCAACTATCCCATCTACCCCAACAAGATGCCGCAAAGCGCGGTGCAGCTCCAGGTGGAGCGCTCGGGCCGCGTGGCGGTGTTCACCGGCGGCTCCGACATCGGGCAGGGGTCGGACTCGATGGCGGCGTACATCGTGTGCGAGGAGCTGGGAGTGCCGCTGGACTACGTGCGCGTGGTGGCGGCGGACACCGACCTGACACCCGTGGACCTGGGCGCCTACTCGTCGCGCGTGACGTTCATGGTGGGCAACGCCACCATCGACGCGGCGCGGAAGCTCAAGGCGCTGGTGCAGGACGCGGTGGCGGCGGAGTGGGACGTGAAGCCCGGGCGCGTGCTGCTGGCCGGCGGCCTGGCCATGGACGGCATGGACACGGGCCGCAGCATGCCCATCACCGAGGCGTTCCGGCTTGCGGAGGCGAAGCACGGGACGCTCGGCTCCGTCGGCTGGTACAACACGCCCAAGGACGTGCACGGCGAGTATCGCGGCGGCACCATCGGCGCCTCGCCCGCGTACTCGTTCACGGCGCACGTGGCCGAGGTGGAGGTGGACCCGGAGACGGGCTTCGTGGACGTGAAGGCGATCTGGGTCGCGCACGACTGCGGCCGCGCACTGAACCCGCAGATCGTGGAGGGGCAGATCGAGGGATCGGCGTACATGGGCTTCGGCGAGGCGCTGATGGAGGAGCACGTGTTCAAGGACGCGGACCACGGCCGCGCCGGGCTGATGAACGCGCCCTCGCTCCTCGACTACCGCATCCCCACGTCGCTCGACACGCCGGAGCTGCACGCGATGATCGTGGAGTCCATCGACCCCGAGGGCCCGTACGGCGCCAAGGAGGCCGGCGAGGGCCCGCTGCACCCGTCCATCCCCGCCATCGCCAACGCGATCTACGACGCCGTGGGCGTGCGCATGGACTCGCTGCCCTTCTCACCGCCGCGCGTGTGGCGTGCGCTCCAGGCGCAGGCCGCGCAGCAGGAGGAACGCGCCGCGGCGGACTGATCCGTCCGCCCGGCGCGCATCTCCCCCGCATCTCCCGACCGCGGAGAGGCCTCCGCTCCGAAGCCGGCCTCTCCGCGCATCCGGTTCTCGCACCCCGCCGAGGCCGTACGATGATCATCTCCCGACACCGAAGCTTCCACCCCCCGTCCTCCCGTCCGCTCGTCCACTGCGCACGGGGGATGGCCTTCGCCGTGCTCCTACTCGCGATTGGAGGACGGGCCGAGGCGCAGCATTGCTGGCCGTCCAGCGTCGCGCTGGTGCTGCGGGAGGCGTCCGGCGCCATCAGCAGCGGGAAGATGCTGAAGACGGCCTCGTACATGCCCGCACCCTCGCGCGAGGTCGACTTCCGCGTGGAGGTGCGGCGGCTGGATCCCCAGGCAGCCGCGGGGCTCGCGGGCGGCGACAGCGTGCCAGTGCTGTACTGGTGGGGACGCGGCGCGTGCCGGGTCGACATCACGCAGGTCGTGGTGCGGCGGAACGGGCGGGAGATGCGGCTGCTCCTGGACGTGCACCTGAACACGCTCCGGCGGCCGGGCCCCACGACGTACGTGATCGACACCCCGCCGTTCCGAGCCGGCACCTGGCGCCTCCCGTGGTGCGGCATCCCCGCGCCGAGCTCCTCCAGCGAACCCGCCCTGATCCCGGCGGACAGGTGGATCCGAGCCCGGCCGGACACCGCGCCGCCGCCCTGCGCGCAGACACCGGGCGCCAGGTGATCCGATCGGCCATCTGGTCCACCACCGAGGAAAGAATCGCCGTAACCGTATCCATTCGGACGTGGCGTGCCGCACAATCACTTTCCGGAGAGTGCCGGATCGTGTAGGAAACGTCTGACGCGAGCGGGGCAGATGTTGAAAGGGTGCCCAAGGATTGTACAGATGGGGTTGCCATTTGACGCCCATACGCGGTAAGCTTCGCACCGGACCGGCCACCCTGGGCCGGGCCAGGAAAGCGACACGCCCGCGCCGCGGGCCCATCTGGCAGATGCGAAGACTCCCTCTCTTTCCCATGCCGGCGGTGCTCTTCCCCGGCGCGCCCATGCCGCTGCACGTGTTCGAGCCGCGCTACCGGCAGCTCATGGCGCGGTGCGTGGAAGGCGACGGGCTGTTCGGGCTCATCTACCACGACCCGGACCGCCACGGCCCGTTCAGCATGGACACGCACGGCGTGGGCTGCGTGGCCGAGATCCTCAAGTTCCAGCCGCTGCCCGACGGCCGCTCGCTGGTGCTTTGCCGCGGCGTGGAGCGCTTCCGGATCGAGGATGGCATCGAGTCCGGGACCAAGTACTACGAGGCGCTGACCTCGCCGTACGAGGACCTGGAGCAGAGCCGGCGCGGGCTGGTGGTGCGGCGGCGCAAGTCCATCGCCCTCTTCAACCGCGTGCTGGAAGAGGTGCTGAACTATCCGCTGCCGTACCCCCTGATCGACGCGCGCAACGAGGCGGGTTTCCAGCTGGCGCAGGCCATCCGGATCGACCCGGAGTGGCAGCAGGAGCTGCTGGAGCTGCGCGGCGAGCGGCCCCGCCTGGACCTGGTGGACGACCTGCTGCGCGCCGTCCTGGAGACGCGGGCCGGATAGTTGCGGCTCCGCGCCCGCCCGCTTTTACGCCGAGCCGATTATCCCTCCCGGAGTGCCACGCCGGATGTCCATCTCCCGCCGCGACCTGTTCCGCGCCGCCGCCGCGTCCGCAGCGGCGTTCGTGCTTCCGCAAGCCCTGCGCGCCTCCCCTTCCGTCACGCTGTCGCACCTGCTGGACGAGAGCGACGAGGCACGGCTCGCGCGGTGGGTCCGCACGATCCGCGCGGAGGGGCTGGCGGCGCGCGGGGCGGACCTTGGCCGCGCGGTCGCGAGGGCGGGCGAGCTGGCGCTGGGATCGCCGTACGCGCCGGGCACGCTCGACGAGTACGCGAAGGCCGGCGGCGACCCCGCGCACGAGCCGCTGGCGGCCACGCTGGCGCGGTTCGACTGCGTGACTCTGGTGGAGTCGTGTCTGGGCGTGGCCCGCGTAGCACACGCACCGGGCGCGCCCGCGTGGGCGGCGTTCGAGCGCGAGCTGGAGCGCATGCGCTACCGGGGCGGGGCCCGCGACGGCTATCCCAGCCGCCTGCACTACTTCAGCGAGTGGATCGCGGACGGCGACCGGCGCGGGCTGGTGCGCGACCTGGGCCGCGAGCTGGGAGGCGCGCGCGACCCGCGGCCTCTCCGATTCATGTCGCAGCACCGCGCCGCATACCCCGCCCTGCGCTCCGATGCCGTGTACGCTGCCATCGTGCAGCGTGAGCGCACACTGGACTCGGTGCCGCGCTACGTGGTGCCCACCGCGCGCATCGCCGCCGTCGCCCCGCGCATCCGCAGCGGCGACGTGCTGGCGTTCGCCACCTCGCTGCCCGGTTTGGACGCGACGCACACGGGCCTGGCGTACCGCGACGGGCATGGCGTCCTCCGCGCCCTCCACGCCCCGCTCTCCGGCGGCGAGGTGCAGGTCTCCCGCCGCCCCCTGCACGAGTACGTGGCCGGCCTCCGAAACAACACGGGCATCATGGTCGCCCGCCCGCTCCCGGGCTGACGGGTACTTGGATTTGCTTGATGCACACGGCAGATCGAGCTAACTTATTTCCATGAAAGCCGATATGATCTCCGATCTTCTGAGCCTCACCGAGGCCGAACGGATCCAGCTCGCCCAGGATCTCTGGGACAGCATTCCTGAGACGTCCGCGGCAGTACCGCTCACCGACGCGCAGCGCGCCGAGCTGGAGCGACGCCTCGCCGCACACGCCTCCGATCCCGACTCTTCGATCTCCTGGGAGGTTGCGCGCGAGCGGCTGCGACAGCGCTTCGGCGCGTGACTCCCCGCGTTGTCTTTCGGCCGGAAGCTCTCGAGGAGATCGAAGCCGCGGCAGAATGGTACAGCCGCCGCGGAACCGGGCTCGACGCGGAGTTCCTCCGGGCTCTCGATGTCGCAGTCGCGTCCGCCCGGCGGGAGCCGTTCCTCCACGCCGTAGTGCATCCCGCCATGCGCCGCGTGCTGCTTCGTCGGTTTCCGTACAGCTGATCTACTCCCCTCAGGACGAGCAAGTCGCCGTCCTCTCCTGCGCCCACTGGCGTCAGCACCCACAGCGATGGCAGTCACGGATTTGAGACTTGTGCGCTCCCCGTGCCGGAGCGCGCGATGCCTTGTGCTCCAAAGCTTCGGGATGAGCCACTGCCGATGACGGACGCAGAGCGCGCGCCGGTGGACCGGCTGGTGGCCGCGGGATGGCCACTGGCGTGGCAGATCCCGTTCGGCGTGGCGCTGCTGGCGGGCTATCTCGCCTGGTCCCGCATCTACTTCCGCGCGGTCGATCCGGGGCTGCGGGCGTGGTTGGGGCGAAGGATGGGGGCGCGGGTGGTATGGGTGCAGCGGCACGGGGCCGAGTATCCGACCCCGTTCGAGCTCACGCGCGCGAGGTACCGCCGCTGGTCGTGGGGCATCGAGCCGGAGGCGGAGCGCACGTTCGGGCGCGACGGGTCGGCGGCCGTGTTGTGCATCCTCTGCGTGAACGTGCTGGGCGGGCTGTGGGTCCCCGCCGTGTTCCTCTACGCCTTCCTGGGCCTGAAGGCCATCTCGTACGTCGTGTTCCTGCCGGCGTGCGTGGGCGTGATCGGCATCTACTCCGCCTTCTGGAGCGGGAAGCACGAGGTGGATGGGATGCGGTGAGCGGCTGGACCGCGATGACGTGGCGATGCCGCGGATGGGCGACGATCCCGTCGTGCCGAACGCCGGAGAAACGACGACGGCCCCGCCTGTGAAGGCGGGGCCGTGTTGCTTCATCTGATCTGCTGCGCGGCTCAGTTGGCCGGCGGGACCGGCGCGGGCACGGGGGCTGCGGCGACGGGCGCGGCAGGCACGGCGGCAGCGGCAGCCGCGGGGGCGTCCTGGAAGAGGAAGTTCACCGGCGCGTCCGTGTAGACCTTGATCGCGGTGCCGGCGGGGATGGTCGCGTCGTGGCCGCGCTTCAGCAGGCCGATGGGCCCGAAGAGCACCGTGAGCGCCACTGTGCTGCCCACCTTGTCGTCGCCCTCCTTACCGCGCGCCGAGCGAAGCGCCACGCGCTGCCCGTCCACCGCGCTGGTGGTCTGGATGCGGATGTTCAGCTGGCCGCCGCGGCCCATGCGACCGGAGCGCTGCGCCTGCGTGACCTCGCCGCGCACGGGGGCGCCGCTGCGGACCACGGTGCGGCCGTCGAGCACCACGTCGTCCTTCACGCGCAGGCTCACGGCGTCACCCTCCGTGGCGGTGCGGCTGGACAGCGCCTGCTCCAGCGTCGCCTCGAACTCGGTGCCCTCGGGCAGCGTCACGTAGTGCATGCCGGCGGGTGCCGCCGGAAGCGCCGCGGTGGAGACGACGACTCCGCCGACAGTGGGGGCGGCCGGCGTCACCGGGATGGCGGCCTGGGCCGCGAGCGGAGCGGCGGCGGCGAGCACCGCGAACGGGGCGATGACGAGAACGGAACTGCGCATGTGTGTCTCCTGGAAGGGGCTGGGAAGTGCGGCTTGCGTCCGCGACGACCGGCGGGGAGCCGGAGTGGAGATGCGGACGCGGCGGAACGGCGAGCGCTGCCGGGCGGCAGCCATCCGTTTCCGAAGCGCCAAGAATGTACGCGTTTCCGGTGAAACGCACAATGACTGCGACGGATTCGCGTCGCAGCCGAGTGGCGACGACCAGATATCGTCTTTCCGAAAGCGACGGAGATGCCGGGTGCCGGGGCCGAACCCGTGAACTCCGCGTCACCGGCGCCTGCCCGCACGCCAGCGGTGCTTCAGCGCCATTGTCGGCAGCGCCTCCCCCGTTCCTGCTGAAGGCGCTCCGGGGGCTCCGCGGCCGATCGTCCGCGCGAGCCGGAGGCATCGGCTGCTACGGAAGATGCGGGTCTCCGGACGCCGTTCCGACGCGGCGTAAGCGCTTGTTTCTCCACACCGGCGCACGGTTTTGGTGAGCCCCGTTCACCTTGCCCGCACGTTTTGGGAATGCTATTCTCCCTGTCCGCCTCGCCCTGTGGGAAACGGGGTGAGTTGCCGTTCCCGTAAAACTAGAGACCGCGAACGCATGGCTACCACGCTGACGCCCCCGGAGACCTCGTCGCCCCGCGCGGGGCACGCGAGCAGCTACGGGCTGGACAAGCACGGCATCCGGAGCCCCGGCACCGTTTTCTGGAATCTGATCCCGGCCGAGCTGGTCGAGCACGCCGTCCGCCGCAACGAGGGCATCCTGGTGGACGGCGGCCCGTTCAACGCCGTTACCTCGCCCCACACGGGGCGTTCGCCCAACGACCGCTTCGTGGTGAAGGAGCCCGGCTCCGAGGGCAACATCCACTGGGGCAAGGTCAACCAGCCCATCTCGCCCGAGCACTACGACGCGCTTCGCGAAGACGTGCTGGGCCACTTGGAAGGGCAGGATCTGTACGTGCGCGACATGTGGGCGGGCGCCGACCCGGAGTACCGCCTGGCCGTGCGCGTCATCACGCCCAACGCGTGGCACAACCTGTTCGCATTCAACATGTTCCGCCGCCCGGAAGATTCCGAGCTGGAGGGCATGGTCCCGGGCTTCACCATCCTGCACGCGCCCGAGTACGAGGCCGACCCCGCCCGCCACGGCACGCGCACCACCACCTTCATCCTGATCAACTTCGCCCGCAAGGAAGTGCTCATCGGCGGCACGCGCTACGCCGGCGAGCTCAAGAAGTCGGTGTTCGGGCTGATGAACTACCTGCTGCCGCTGCAGGGCGTGCTCTCCATGCACTGCTCCGCCAACGTGGGCCCCGACGGCGACACCGCCCTCTTCTTCGGCCTCTCCGGCACGGGCAAGACCACGCTCTCGGCAGACCCGGAGCGCGGGCTGATCGGCGACGACGAGCACGGCTGGAGCGACCGCGGCATCTTCAACTTCGAGGGCGGCTGCTACGCCAAGGCGGTGAAGCTGAGCCCCGAGGGCGAGCCGGAGATCTACGCCACCACGCGCATGTTCGGCACGGTGCTGGAGAACTGCATCGTCGACGACAAGCGCCGCGTGGACTTCGACGACATCAGCATCACCGAGAACACCCGCATCTCGTACCCGCTGGAGTACATCTCCAACTTCGTCCCCGATGCGCAGGGCGGGCACCCCAGGAACATCGTCTTCCTCACCGCCGACGCGTACGGCGTGCTTCCGCCCATCAGCAAGCTGACGGCCGAGCAGGCGATGTTCTACTTCCTGAGCGGCTACACGGCGAAGGTGGCGGGCACCGAGCGCGGCGTGAAGGAGCCGCAGCCCACTTTCTCGGCCTGCTTCGGCGCGGTGTTCCTGCCGCTGCACCCCGGTGTGTACGCCGAGCTGCTGGGCAAGAAGATCGAGGAGAGCGGCGCGCAGGTCTGGCTGGTGAACACCGGGTGGACGGGTGGCCCGTTCGGCGTGGGCCAGCGCATGAAGCTGGGCTACACGCGCACCATGGTCCGCGCCGCGCTGGCCGGGCAGCTGAGCGGCGTGGAGACCACCGAGGCGCCGTTCTTCCGCCTCCAGGTGCCCACCGCCGTCGACGGCGTGCCCAGCGAGGTGCTGCTGCCGCGCGAGACGTGGAGCGACAAGGCCGCGTACGACGAGCAGGCGAAGAAGCTGGCGGACGCGTTCTGCACCAACTTCGAGCAGTTCGCCGACCGCGTCTCCGAGGCCGTCCGCACCGCCGGTCCGACCTCGAACGGCTGAGGCGCGGCTTCGTGGATCGGTCGATGTAACCTTCGGTAGATGTGGAGCCGGTAGATGTGGAGAGGGCCGGGGCGCGGTATCGCGTCCCGGCCTTCGCATTGCCCCCTCCCCGCCTCGCTTGGGCTCGACG
>DASRQW010000080.1 GCA_035696245.1 Longimicrobiaceae bacterium
CAGAGGCCGCCGGTCGAGTTCTACATCTTCAACGGCGACACCCAGGCCATCCGCAACGACGTCGACAGCACCACCATCGCGGCCGTCGACGACTTCGTGCAGGGCCGCAACGACTCGTTCAACTTCCGGCAGTTCATCTGCAACCTGGTGGTGCCCGGCTACGTGCCCGACGTGGTGCGCAAGCGCTTCGAAGACATGGCCAACGCCTGGGGGATGATGCTGGTGGGCGACCTGCGCGACGAGCGCAGCTTCCGCCAGCTCAGCGACCAGTTCCGCACCGACGGCGGCACCTACGAGTTCCTCAAGCGCCCCGAGGACAAGGCGGCGGCCGACGTGGTGCTTGCCGGTTGGGTGAAGCTGCGCGACCGGCACTGGTTCGAGGAGCCCGAGGACGGTCTGGACGACGCCGACCTGTACGGCCCCGGCTCCATGCTCTTCGCGGGCGCGCTGGCCCGCACCGACCGCACCCCCAACGCGGGGATCGCGCAGGGGCCGGTGGGGATGATCTTCGGCAAGCTGCGCGGGGTGGAGAAGGCGCGCATCGAGCCGCGCATCTCGCAGATGGAGCACCTGACCATGGAGAGGCAGGTGATCACCGTTATCCGCAACGAGGACAACGACCTCTGCTTCGTGGGGAGCCGCACCCAGGCCGAGGACCCCAACGGCGTGCTCAAGTTCTTCACCGCCTACCGCGTGCTGCGCTACCTGGAGCGGCGCATGGCGGTGTGGCTGCGGCGCGTGGCCGAGCAGCGCCTGACCCGCGACCTGGTGAAGGACCAGGTGGTGGGCCCCATCGAGGAGTTCCTGGAGAAGGAGAAGAAGGAGCGCGGGACCATCTACAACTACACGCTCGACGTGGACTGGGACGAGAACAAGTTCATGCAGGGGATCCTCGACATCTCGCTGGAGGTCACGCCGGTGGGCCCCGCCGAGACGTTCCTGCTCAAGATCGACACGCCCAAGTTCAAGACCGCGTCCGACGAGGGAAAATGACCCGCGCGGGCGGCGCCGTGCTCCGCCTGCGCGGCGGGGCACGGCCCGCGCCGGACCACGCCGGACCCGCGCCCGGGCCGGCCGCGCGGGCGCCGCTGGTACGCCGCCTCCTGGCCTGGCTGGGCCTGGGGTGAGCCGCCCGGCGGATCCGGGGACCGAGCCCGACCACCACCGAGGGAGTCCGCAATCCATCACCACCACCACGGGGGAAGACAATGGCAACCACGTACAAGCGCGTCCAGGTCCAGATCGGCGGGATCAAGTTCTTTCCGCAGGAGGCGCGCTACGCCCTGTCGCGCAACACCAACCAGGTGGGGCGGCGCACCGGCGAGTCGGTGCAGGCCCGCGCCTACGTCTGGATGGACGCGCACGACACCTCGCGCCTCTCGCAGGACGACCTGATCGCGCTCTGGAAGAAGGCGACCGACCCCAAGGACGAGCCCGAGAAGGTGTCGATCACCTACTACCAGGACGACGACAGCCGCGTGCTCTCCAACGTGGAGTTCATGGGGTGGATCGCCGGCTTCGAGACCTTCAACCCGCAGCCGGGCGGCGCCAGCTTCGGCCGCGGCGGCGGCACCGGGGGCGGCGGGAGCGACCCGGTGGCGATCGCCGGCTTCAACAACATCCTGTACCTGGAGCTGGTGGCCGCGCTCGACGACCCCAACGTCTCCAAGCACAAGCTGACCAAGTGATCCACCGCGCGCGCCCGGCCCCCGCAGACCGGCGGGGGCGCCCGGACGCGCGCGCCGGCCCCCGCCCCCTTGAGCCCGCACCGTGGAAACCCTGGCGCTTCCCCTCCAGATCGGCAAAGACGGCCTGTTCGTGCGCACCGACCGGGTGAGCTCGCTGCTGGCCGTGATCCGCGCCATGGCGGCGTCGCCCGCGTCGAGCTGGCGGCACGCGCCCTGGTTCGGGCTGCAGGAGGTGTTCGCTGCCGCGTCGGCCGACCGGGGCGAGCAGCAGCCGGCGGTGGAGGACGCGCTCAACCGCGCGCTGGTGGGGCTCGGCATCCACTGGGCGCGCGTGGAGGCGGTGACCCTGCCGCGCGAGCAGGCGCCCGGCGAGCGCAGCTTCTCCATCACGCTCGACTGCGGCGAGGGCGGCGCGGTGCACCGCGAGGTGTCACTGTGAGCGCGGGAGGGCGCGGCCCATGCGCGTGACCGTGACCGCCCGGGTGGGCGGGCTGGCGCTCAAGGCCAGCGAGATCGAGCACCTGGAGGTGCAGCAGGAGGTGGGGAGCCACCACGTGTGCTTCCTGAGCTTCTACCGCGACACCGCGCTGGCGCCGGTGTCGCTCGACCAGCTGCTGGGCGAGCCGGTGCGGGTGGAGCTGAACGACGAGACGCAGACCGCGCTGGCCTTCGAGGGCGAGGTGGCGTCGGGGTCGCAGAGCCACCTGTCGCACAGCGCCTCGCACTTCTCCCTGGAGGCGGTGTCGCTCTCGGCGCGCATGCAGCAGCACCACAACACCGCCTACTACCCCGAGAGCCAGCTGGCCGACGTGGCGGGCGCGCTGGGGGCCACGGTCGCGGGCGCGTCCGGCGGCCCGCGGCTCGACTACGTGCAGCACGGCGAGTCCGACTTCGACTTCCTGGTGCGCATCGCCGACGAGCAGGGGTGCATGGTGCGGCCGGCCGGCGCCGGGGTGGAGGTGCGCGCCGGCTTCGCCGACGCCGGCCACGAGCTGGCCTGGGGCACCAACCTGCTGGCGCTCACCTCGCACTGCCGCCCGGTGAACCACGGCTTCCGCGGTGCCGCCTACCAGATGCACGAGAAGCGCGACCACCGCTTCCACGGCGTGCGCAAGGCGCCGCCGCTCACCGGGGGCGCGGCGCCGCTGGTGGCCGCCGCCCGCCGCCTGGCCACGCGCACCGCGGGCGGGGGCGACCCCAACCTCGAAGACTCGGCCTGGCGCACGCCGCGCCTGGCCGAGTTCAAGCTGGCGCTGGAGCGCGAGAGCGCCCGCGCGCTGGGGGCCGCGGTGCTGGTGGAGGGCTCGTCGTCGCACGTGGGCCTCACCGCCGGCGACACCGTGCGCATCGCCCCCGGCGAGAGCTGGGAGGTGCCGGTCACGGGCACGCTGGGGCTGGTGCGGGTGACCCACCGCTTCGACGGCCAGCAGTACGCCAACGAGTTCGCCGCCACGCCCTGGGCCGCCTACACCCACGCGCGCCGGCCGCCGCGGCGCACCGTGGAGGGGTGCGCCACCGCCGAGGTGACCGCCAACCTGGACCCGAAGGGGCTGGGCCGGGTGCGGGTGCGCTACCGCTGGCAGGACGTGGGGCGCGAGACCGGGTGGGTGCGGGTGGCCGTCCCCCACGCCGGCAACCAGCGGGGCACGATCTTCATCCCCGAGGTGGGCGACGAGGTGCTGGTGGCCTTCGAGCACGGCGACCCCGAGCGCCCCTTCGTGCTGGGCGCGCTCTGGAACGGGAAGGACGCCGCGCCGCAGACCGCCGAGGTCAAGCGCATCGTCACCCGCAGCGGCAACACCATCCAGCTCACCGACACCGGGGGCAAGGAGGTGGTGGAGATCTTCTCCGCCCACGGGAAGTGCCTGGTGCAGCTGGCCAACGACGTGGGCGGCAAGCCCACCCTCACCCTGCACTCCGAGGGCGACCTCTCCATCGAGGCGGTGGGGGAGATCCGCCTGAAGTGCAAGCGCCTGGTGGAAAAGGTGAGCGGCGACGCCGCGCGCGACGTGGGGGGCGACGCCACGCTCAAGGT
>DASRQW010000081.1 GCA_035696245.1 Longimicrobiaceae bacterium
CGTGTCGCCCAGCGCGGAGAAGATGTTGGAGCCGGACCACAGCGCCAGCAGCAGGCCGATGGACAGCGGCCCCGGCGCGTTCTTGAGCACCACGTCGCTCACGAAGCCCTTCACCATCGCCCCCGCCTCGCTGGGCAGCGACGACGAGAGGTGCGCGGTGAGCCAGTCCGCCGTCTTGGGCCCGCCGAAGATGCCGGTGAGGCCGAACAGCGCCATCACCGCGGGCGGGAACGACATGAAGAAGTAGTACGCGACCTTGGCCGCCTGGTTGGAGATGTCGTCGCGCGAGAACTCGTGCGCCACGCGCTTCCACAGCGGCGCGGTGACCGGCAGCTCCTCGTCCGCCGCGTCCGCCTTGCCCTGTGCGCCCGCGGCCGGCTTCTTCGCACGGCCCTGCCGCTCGTCCACCGCGGTGCCGGTGCGGGCGTGGCGCGCCGTGTCCGCCGTCGCGCCCGTGGACGTGACGGTGCTCGAGGCGAGCATCCGCTCGTGCGAGAGCGCGCCGTGGCCCACGGGGTCGCCCCCGAGCGTGGCCTTCAGCTCCGCCACCTCGGCGCGGGCCCAGTCGCCCGTGTCGCGCAGGGTGGTGAGGGTCTGCTCCGGCGCCACCTGCTCGCTCCCCAGCTTCTTCATCCCGCTCATGCTCAGGAACGCGCCGCCGCCCACCAGCACCAGCCCCACGATCAGCGCCGCCAGCGAGTAGTGGCCGCCCATCAGGTGACCCAGGAAGCCGATCAGCGCGCCCAGCAGCACCAGCGCGCCCACCGCCGCCAGCACCCCGCCCACCGCCACCGCGCCGGCGTCCTTCACCAGCCCGGCCACGTTGGCCTTCAGCTCCGCCTTGGCGAGGGCCATCTCCTGCCGGATCAGCGCCGAGGCGTCGGCCGCCAGGGCGCGCAGCAGGTCGCCAAGCGACGGCTCCCCGGCGGGGGGGAGGTCGTGTCGTGTGGTGGGATCCATTCGGATTTCTTTCCGGTCCGGTGAAGGAATGTCCAAGCTTCCGGCGCCGCGGGGGAGCAATTTCCTTGCCCGTTGCCTGACACCGTTCAACGTACCAGATTGGCGCTACGCGGGAGCCTGCACCCGAACGTGGAGGCTGGATTGAGGAGAATCACGCAGAACGCCGCGGGCATCGTGCTGTTCCGCCCGCTGCCGGACGGGCGGCGCTACCTGCTGGTGCGCTCGGCGCTCACGCGGCGGCCCATCTGGGAGTTCCCCAAGGGCGGCGTGGAGGAGGGCGAAACCGACGCCGAGGCCGCCGAGCGCGAGCTGCGCGAAGAGGCGGGTCTGGCGCTGGGCGAGTACCGCGTGCGCGGCGGCTTCCGCGAGGAGGAGCGCTACGTCTTCACGCAGGGCCGCGGCGAGGGCCGCAGCCTCATCGTCAAGCGCGTCGTCTACTTCCTGGCCCAGGCGGAGAGCGAGCGCGTGGAGATCTCGTCCGAGGCCGAGGAGTTCCGCTGGTGCACCTTCGACGAAGCGCACCGCCTCCTCCGCTTCCCCGGCAAGCGCGCCGTGCTGGAGAAGGCCGAGCGCACCCTCGCCGAAGCCTTCAGCGAGGTCCCCGCCTCCCCCCGCGTCCTCACCCCGGACAGCGCCAACGCCCTCCCCGCCTGACGCAGCTCCTTCCGAAGCAGTCCCGCTTGACCGCACACACCCGCACGATTGCGCGTCCGCCACGACGATCGCAGGCGAAAGTTGGTGGGCCAGACCACCGGCGGACCACCGGCGGCCAAAACTCTTCGCTCGTCTTCCAACTCACCGACGCGTCCTCGTCCGATGCGGAATCCGGGTAGATCGACTTGCCTTCGCGGAGTCTCGCGGACGCGGTTCGGACCATCGGTAGCAGCCCACGGAGGTGGGCTTGGCGCCGTCGTAGCCCGCGGCTTTAGCCGCCAGGGCGATGCTGCCGCACCGATTCTCCCGGATTTCGTCTGACGCTGAATCGCCATCTCACGACAAGCAGCGCGTATGACGGGAGATGAACAGCCGCCGACCATCGCGCCCCGCCGTGGCGTTTCCGCGGATGCGCAGCAGAACGAAGAAGAGCCCGACGACAATCCGCCGGGCTCTTCTTCGCGTCTCGACTCCCAAGCCGCTACGGACGCCGGGCGGGGACGTTCGCGGGGGGCTTCGGCGGGGCTCCCGCGGCGCTGCCGGAGCCGGGGCCGCCGCTGCCCGGGCCCGCGCCCGTCGGTCCGGCGTTGTTGACCGGGGCGCCGCCCGTGGAGTCCGGCGGAGCGATGGCCGAGCCCGTGCCGGTGGGCGCGTTCGCACCCGTGGCAGCGGGGCCAGCGGCCGTGCCAGCCGGGGCCATCGTGCCGCTGGGCGTGGCCGGCACGGGCGTCTCGCTGCCGGGTTGCGGCGCGTTCGCCGAGCCCGCGTCGGTGTTCGTCTGCTCGGGCGCGCTCTGCGAGTTTCCGCCCACGCTGTTGCAAGCTCCCAGGCCCACCAGGGCCGCCACGACGGCCGCGGGGAACAGCTTGTTGCGCATCTCCGTCTCCGTGTTCCAGGTCCGTTCACAGCCCTCGGCCGGCGCGGCGATGCGAGCTTCGGGCCGCCGCTTCCGCACCCGCGCGATCCGCCGCGGGAGACGGAAATCATCTACGCATCGGCTCCGTCGCACACGTGCCGAGCGTTCGGCAGATGGTGTTCGGTGATCGATCACGGGGGTCGGTAGATGCGCATCGTGCTCGCCGCTCGGAAGCCGCGGCGCGGCGCGAGTCACCTGAATCCCGGCTGTTCGGAGGAGACGACGAGAGCTCCCGACCACGCCCCATCGCGGTCCCACGTTCCTCGCTCGATGCGAGCGGCGGAGCGAACGAGCCCGGCGGCAGGCTGCCACCGGGCTCAGTTGGTCGTGCGTCGGACCTCAGGTCACGGAGGCGTGGTGCCGCCCGCGCCGCCTGCGCCACCCGTCGTGCCGCCAGCGCCGCCCGTGGTGCCGCTGGTGCCCGTGGCGCCGCCGGTGGTGGCGGCCCCGCCCGCGCCGGTGCCGGTGGTGCCCGCCGCGCCCGTCGCCCCGGCGCCCATCCCGCTGCTGTCCGTACCCATCGTCCCGGTGGTGCCCATGGCCGCGGAGTCGGTCGCCATCGTGCCGCCGGCCGCGGTTCCCGTCCCGGCGGCGCCGGTGCCCGCGTCGGTGGTCGCGGCCGACCCGCTGGTCCCGCCGCCCGATGCGCCGGTGTCCGATGCGCCGCCCGCGCTGCCGCCGTTGTCGCCGCTGCCGCCACAGGCGGCCAGCGTGAGGAACGCCCCCGCGGCCAGGGTGTGGATCAGCTTGTTCCGAAGCATGCCGAATCTCCGTCGTTCAGGTTCCGCGCGCGGAGCCCCCGTCCGCGCCGGGCCCGGCAGACCGCAACAACGGGACACCCCGCCGTAGCACGTTTCCGTCTCCACCGGTGCCCTGCACCGCGTTCAGCGCGGCAGGCGCACCCGAAAGGTGCTGCCTGCGCCGGGCTCGCTGGCCGCCTCGATCACGCCGCCGTGCTGCTCCGCGATCATCCGCGCGATCGCAAGGCCCAGCCCGGTGCCGCCGCTGTGCTCGCGCGCCGCGTCGGCACGGTAGAAGCGGTCGAACACGCGCGGCAGCTCATCGGCCGCGATGCCGCTGCCGGTGTCCTCCACCGTCACCTGCACCCACCCCTGCGCCTCGCCGCCGACGGCCGGGACGAGGGACGTGCCGCCGCTCTCGGACACCGTGACCGGCCCGTCCGCATCGCGCACGGTGATCTCCACGCGGCCCGCCTCGGTGAACTTCACCGCGTTGGAGACGAGGTTCAGGAAGAGGCGCCGCAGCGACCCCGCCGTGCCGCGCACCACCGCGTGCTCCGGCGCGCTCAGCCGCACCTCCACCGGCTTGCCCTCCGCCAGCGCGCCGCCGATCTCCGCCACTTCGGCGAGCACGGGGACCAGGTCCACCGGGGCCAGCCCTGAAGGCTCCTCCGCCTCCTCGCCGCGGGCGAGCTGGAGCAGGTCTTCCACAAGGTGCAGCATCGACCGCGTCTCTTCCAGGATCTCGCCCAGCGTCTCTCGCAGGTCCTCGGGCGAGCGTTCGCGGGCCAGCGCGACCTCGGCCGTGCCGCGGATCACGGTGAGCGGCGTACGCAGCTCGTGGCTGGCGTCGGCCGTGAAGCGGCGAAGCGCCTCCACCGCGCGCTGGAGACGGGCCAGCATGCCGTTGAAGGCCAGCGCCAGCTCCTGCAGCTCCGCCGGCTGCCCCTCCTCCCTCACCCGCCGCGACAGCCCGCCGATCCCGATCTCGCGCGACGCGGCGACCAGGCGGTTCAGCGGGTCCAGCAGCCGCTCCGCCAGCGAGCGCCCGGCCAGCGCCGCCGCCAGCGCGGTGACGGGGATCAGCAGCAGCGAGATGAGCGCGAACGAGCGCAGCGTCTTTCCTTCCACGTCGCCGGTCCGCGCCACGTAGATGGTGACCACGTCGCCCGTCGGAAGAAGGGTGCGGCGGCGCAGGGCTTCGACGTTCCCCTCGCCGGGCGGCACCTTGTCCTCCCGCACCTCCACGCGTGGCACCTGCGGCGGGATGATGAGCTGCTCGGCCGCCTGCGCGGTCTGCCGCAGCGACTGCGTGCCCGTGCTGGCGAGCGACTGGCGCAGGATCAGCCACGTCGCCGTGGCGAAGAGCGTGAGGGAGACGAGGAGGACCACCGAGTAGCCCAGCACGATCTCGCGCCGCAGCGAGGCCGGGCGGCGGAAGGGGACGCTCAAGCCTCCCTCCCGACGCTGCGGATGGTATAGCCCACCCCGCGCACCGTCACGATCAGCTCGCGCTCGCGGTCCAGCTTGTTGCGCAGCGAGTTGATGAACACGTCCACCACGTTGGTGCCGGGGTCGAAGCGGATACCCCACACGTGCTCCATCAGCGTGGCGCGCGACAGCGGCCGGTCTGCGTTGCGCAGGAGGTATTCGAGCAGCGAGAACTCTTTCGGCGTCAGCTCCACCGCCTCGCCCGCCTTGCGCACCTCGCGCGTCGCCGGGTCCAGCTCCACGTCGCCCGCCCGCAGCGTCGCCGGCGCCCCGGCAGACGAGCGGCGGAGCAGCGCCCGCAGCCGCGCCGTGAGCTCCGAGAAGTCGAACGGCTTGGTGAGGTAGTCGTCGGCCCCGGAATCCAGCCCCTCTACCTTGTCCTCCGTGCGGTCCTTGGCGGTGAGCAGGAGGACGGGCAGTGCGACGCCCGCGGCACGGAGGTCGCGGACGAGGTCGAAGCCGTTGCGGCCGGGGATCATCACGTCCACCACCGCGGCGTCGAAGCCTTCGGCCGTGGCTTTCGCGAAGCCCTCGTCGCCGTCCGTGGCAGTCTGGACGACGTAGCCCTCCTCGCGCAGGCCCTTGGCGATGAAGCCGGCGATGCGGGTGTTGTCCTCCACGATCAGGATGCGCATCTTAGGATTAAGATCCCTTAATCTACGGTTAACCCATCTCTAATCGACGCGGGGGGTTAGGCAGGAACGGGCGCCGAACGGTGTGGGTACGAAGCTGCGTGGTAGCACCCGGAAGATCAAGCTCGCACAGGAGACCCGAGATGAACAGGCACGTACGCAGGATCGCCGTTCCCGGAGCCCTCGTCCTTGGGCTCGCGACCGCCGCCACGGGCGTGGAGGTCGTCCGCACCTCGCTTACCCGCGCGTCCGCGCAGACGGGCATCCCGCCGCTGCCGCCCGCGAATGCGCCGGCGCCGCAGGCCGGCCCGGTGGGCGAGGCGAACTCGCTGGCCACCGCGTTCCGCACCGCCAGCCGCACCGCGTTTCCCGCGGTGGTCTACATCCGCACCGAGGCCGTGCGCACGGTGGAGAACCGCGTGCCGCAGGAGTTCCGCGGCACGCCGTTCGAGCAGTTCTTCGGCGGCCCCGGCGGCGGGCAGAGCAGCCAGCCCGAGGTGGTCGCCGGGAGCGGCTTCATCGTCTCGCAGGACGGCTACGTGCTGACGAACAACCACGTGGTGGCCGGCGCCAACCGCGTGACCGTCACGCTCACCGACAAGCGCGAGTTCAGCGCCCGCGTGGTGGGCCGCGACCCCAACACCGACATCGCGGTGCTCAAGCTGGAGGGACGCGGCTTCCCCACCGTCCAGCTCGGCAACTCCGACGGCCTGCAGACGGGCGACTGGGTGCTGGCGCTGGGCTACCCGCTCTCGCTGGGCGAGACGACCACGGCCGGCATCGTGAGCGCCAAGGGCCGCTCCATCGGGATCATGCGGGAGAACGAGGGCGCCACCCAGCCGCTGGAGCACTTCATCCAGACCGACGCCGTCATCAACCCCGGCAACTCCGGCGGGCCCCTGATCGACCTCCAGGGCCACGTGGTGGGCATCAACAGCGCCATCGCCTCGCCCACGGGCTACTACAACGGCTACGGCTTCGCGGTGCCCATCTCGCTGGCCAAGCGCGTGGCCGACGACCTGATCCGCTACGGCACGGTGCACCGCCCCATGATTGGGGTGCAGATCCACGACGTGTCGTCGGCCGACAAGGAGGTCTTCAAGCTCGACGCGGCCGCGGGGACCGTGGTGGCGGGCGAGCCCACCGGCCCGGCGCGCGACGCGGGCCTGAAGCTGGGCGACGTGATCGTGGGCGTGGACGGCGCCCGCATCGACGACACGGGCGACCTGATGGAGCGCGTGGCCCGCAAGCAGCCGGGCGACGACGTGGTGCTCGACATCGTCCGCTACGGCGACCGCCAGCGGCTCACGGTCAAGCTCTCGGCCATGCAGGCGCAGCCGGTGACGCAGGCTGGCACCGCGCGGAAGCAGCCGGTGAGCGCCGGCACGAAGCTGGGCTTCCGCACCGAGCGCATCGACGACGCGACGGCGCGGCAGAACGGCCTCCCGGCCGGCGGCCTGGTGGTGACCGACGTGGACCGGGGGAGCCCCGCGTGGCCGGTGATCAAGGCCGGGCTGCGCATCGAGAGCGTGAACGGCGTGGCGGTGAGCACCCCCGGAAGCGTGGAGTCGGCCGCGGCGCGCATCCAGCCGGGCCAGGCGGTTTCCATCGTCGCCCGCACCCCGGACGAACAGAAGGTCATCATCAACTACCGGGTGCCGAACTGACGCGGATGCCTCTCCGCCGAAGCGAGCCTTGGGTGGAGAGGCTGAGGATGTGAAAACGAAGGAGCCCGCCGGGATTTTCCGGCGGGCTCCTTCGTTCTGTTGCTGCCGGGAGAGGCCCCCTCCCCGGCTCGCTCAGGCTCGCCGACCCTCCCCCAAAACTGCCTGGGGGAGGGTTGGTTCGTTCTCGCGCGGTGTCCTGTCGGTTTGTCGTTGCGGTAGTCTCCGCAGGGGAACTTCGCGGCTGCGTGCGGCGGTTTCGACCGACGGGCATGCCTTCATCCGCCGCTCTCACGCCTCCACGAGCGATGCGCCCTGGGCGAACACGCGCTCGTCGCCGAAGTGGAAGATGCTGGCCTTCACGTCCGCGGCGATCTTGCGGAAGCGCTCGGCGCTGGCGCGGGGGATGGTGACACGCGAGAAGAGGATCACCGCGAACAGGTCGCCGCTCGGCAGCAGCCCGCCGAAGCCCAGCACCGACGCGATCCCGAACGGCTCCACGAACTCGGCCTGCGCGGGGATGTACGGGCTGCCGGGCGCCGTCTCCACGTGGAAGACGTTGTACGTGCGGCCTTCGGCGTCGTCCAGCAGCTCGGCCGAGGCATGGATCAGCGGCTCCACCTCCAGGCCCAATTGGCGGATGAGCTGCGCGATCATGGGCGCGCGCTCCACCACCTCCACGCTCAGCAGGGGGATCGCGCGGTGGCCGCGCGACTCGTGCCGTGAGTTCCACTCCGGCTGGTCGCCCGCGGTGCCGAGCAGCGTCAGGCACTTCACCGCGGCGTCGGGCGCGGCGCCGCCCAGCTGCAGGCGCACGAACTCCTTCAGGTCCTCGGGGAGCCGGCCGTACGCGTGCGTCTTGTAGAAGCGCACCATGGCGCATTGCCGCGACCCGTCGCCGTCGCCGCACTGCTCGTACAGGTAGCGGATGATGGACTCCGCGGCCTGCTCCATCGTGTCCGTGTCGGCGGTGGCGCGGTGCAGGCCGTTGCCGCAGCGCAGCATGTCCAGCAGCGAGAAGGCGCGGAGGTCGAGCGCCATGCGATCCCTTGGGTCGTGATGATGGGGAGCGAACCGCGAAGCTGCGAGGTCCGTCCGCCGGGCGGATGGGTTCTAGTGGCCGGAAAGGTCCCGGCGCCCGGCGAATCCTCGACGGTGATGGAGTTTCCGTGCCACGGGGCAGTGCGTACGCCGCTCCGGTATCGTCCCGCGTCAGAAACGTAAGATGGCCGCCAGAGAAGCGGAACGGGCTCGCTGCTGATGCTTCGCGTCCCTTCTCCTTCTACGCCGCGGCGCGCTCATCCGCCGCGCATCGTCCGTGGGTCAACCGCCGTACATCGCCCGTAGAGCCGTGATCCATCCGCCCTGCCGAACGGTGCACGGCTTCGGAAGATGGACGGCGGGCGATGGTTCGACGCGAGCCGCTGCCGTCAGATCCTTTCGGCGGATGTGGAGCGTCGCACGCGGCGCACGAGCTCGGCGGCGCGGGTTTCCGCCGGGTCGAGCGCGAGTGCGCGGCGGAACGCGGCTTCGGCAGCGGCGGGGTCGCCTGCGGCGGACAGGCCCTCGCCCAGGCTGGTCTGCGCCTGCGGTGACTGCGGGTACAGCTCGGCCGCCAGGCGGAAGACGGCCACCGCGTCGGCGGTGCGGCCGCGGGCGAGCAGGGCGCGGCCGAGGCGGTCGATGTTCCATTCCTCGTCCTTCAGCGCGTTCGGGTCGCGCGCCCGCGCCGTCCTCGCCTGTGCCGCGAGCGCGGGAACGCCATCGCGGGTGACGCGCGCGACCGCGGAGTCGAGCTGCGCGTCGTGCGTGCGGCCGAAGTCGGTGTCCCACGCTTCCA
>DASRQW010000082.1 GCA_035696245.1 Longimicrobiaceae bacterium
TCGCCGAACTCCAGCAGCTCCTGAAGCACCTCTGCCGACTCAGCCCGCAGCATCCCCCCCGCCTGGCTCTCGCGGACGATGTATTGCAGCTCCTCGGGCGTGCGGTACTGCTCGTCGCCCGCGGCCTGGCGGTTGATGCCCATCAGCCGCAGCACTCCGTTGCCCAGCCAGTTCAGCGAGACGATGAGCACGAAGGCGATGCGCTGCACCCACAGCACCACGGGCGTCACCCACAGCACCGTGCGCTCCGGCCCCTGGAGCGCGATGGACTTGGGCACCATCTCGCCGAGGACGATGTGGAAGTAGGTGAGCACAGCCACCGCCAGCACGCTCGCCAGCGAGTGCGCCGTCAGCCACCGCGCCCAGTCCATCCGCCTGTCGAGCAGCCCGCCGATCCCTTCGGCCAGCACGTGCTCGCCGTACATGCCCAAGCCCAGGCTGGCCATGGTCACGCCCAACTGCGCCGTGGCGATGTAGCGGTCGCGGCGCTTGCGCTCGTGCAGCACCTTCAGCACGGTGCGCGCGACCCGGTCGCCCCCCGCCGCCAGCCGTTCGATGGAGACGCGGGGCACGCCCACGATGGCGAACTCGGCCGCCACGAAGAGCGCATTCAGCAGCACGAGCAGGGCGATGACGACGACGGGAAGGAGGCTACCCACGCGCGTCCTCCCGGTCGTCGCCGCGGCGCGGGCGCGGGGTGGCGATCACCCACGCCACCGCGTGCGCCGCCACCGCCTCCACCTCCATCGCGACGCCTTCGATCTCCACCCGCTCGCCCGGCTCGGGGAGGTGCCCCAGCGCCTCGGTCACGCGGCCGCCAACGGTGTCGCTCTCGCCGTCCAGGTACGCCCCGATCCACGGCTCCGCCTCGTCTATGCGCAGCAGGCCGGGCAGGCGCACGCGCCCGTCGGGCAGCCGCTCCGGCCGCGGGTCCCCGCTCTTGAACTCGTCGCCGAAGTCGCCCATCACCTCGGTGAGCACGTCGTCGAGCGTGACCAGGCCGGACACGCCGCCGAACTCGTCCAGCACCACCGCCTGGTGGCTGCGGCGCTCGCGCATGAGCGTGAGCAGCCGGTCCGCGCTGATGCTCTCGTGCACCATCAGCACCGGCCGCAGCAGCGGCTCGATGGAGGCCAGCGGCGTCTCCTCGAGCGTGCGCGCGAAGAGGTCGCGCGTGTGGAGGACGCCCACGATGTTGTCGATGGTGCCGCGGAAGACGGGCAGGCGCGTGTAGGGGCTGTCGGCCAGCACCTGGAGCACCCGGTCCACCGGCGTCCCGATCTCCAGCGCCTGGATCTGGGGGCGCGGGACCATGAGATGGCGGGCGGGGCGGATGCCCAGCTGGAGCGCGCGCCGCAGCCGCCGGTGCTCGTCCGGCTCCAGCAGCCCGCCGTCGCGGCTCTCGGCGATGAGCAGGTCGATCTCCTCCGGCGAGTGGATGTGCCCGTGCCCGGCCTGCGCCACGCCCAGCACGCGCAGGACGAACGACGCGCTGCCGTTCAGCACGCGCAGGAAGGGCGAGAAGACGACCAGCGACCAGCGCATGGGCAGCACGGTGGCCAGCGCCACCTCGGTAGGCTTGTGCAGCGCCAGGTACTTGGGCACCAGCTCGCTCAGCACCATCTGCAGCACGGTCAGGCAGGCGAGGACGACCACCGTGGCGAGGGACTGCGCGGCCACCTGCTGCATCCCCGTCCACCCGGCGAACACGGGCCCCAGCGCCTGGGCGATGGTGCCCTGCGCGTAGGCGCCCACGATCAGGCTGGTGAGGGTGATGCCCATCTGGCTGGCCGAGATGTAGCGGTCCAGCCGGCGCGGGTCCGCCAGGAAGGGGAGCAGGCTGGCGGCCAGCGAGTTGCCCTGCTCCGCGCGCTGGCGGATGCGGCTGCGGCGCACGCTCACCGCCGCGAACTCGGCCGAGACGTACAGCGCGGTGAGGGCGATGAGGACGAAGACGACCACGAACGGGAACAGCGTCATCTCGCGGCGCTCCGGTGCGCGGGGCGTGCGGGAGCTCCGCGCGGCGCCCGGGGGCGCGGCGGTGCCGGCCTGTGGGTGCGGGCGGAGCGGGGTCTTCGGGTGCGCAACGGGCGGAAAGCCTCCTTTCGGCGGGACCGGGGTACGCAGGGAGCAAGCCACCGCGCGAAACGCCCGGCGGCACCCCGCGACCGGTTGAGGGTACGTGCGGCGCGCCGGGCTGGCAAGGCGCCGCGCATGGGGCCACTTTGCACGCGGCTCGCCCTCGGGCGTATATTCGCGGCGCGAGGCGGGCGACCGCCGTCCACCCTACGACAGGGCAGAATGGAAACCGACAACGAGCTGAGCGACCGGCTGCGCGACCGCATCCTGAACGCGCTGCACCTGGGCACCCTGCGCCCCGGCGACCGGCTGCCCAGCATCCGCACCCTGTGGCGCGAGATGGGGGTGGACCACCGCGTGGTCGCCCAGGCCTACCGCTCCCTCGAGGCCGAGGGCCTGGTGGAGGTGCGCGGCCGCTCCGGCGTGTACGTGGCCCCGCAGGACCAGCTGGGCGGCGAGCTGCTGGCCGAGACGGCGCGGTGGATGGCAGGCGTGCTCGTGGAAGGCTGGAAGCGTCGCATTCCCGTGGGCGAGCTGCCGGACCTGCTCCGGCGGTCCACCTCCACGCGCAAGCTGCGGTGCGCCTGCGTGGAGAGCAACGTGGACCAGATGACGGCGTACACCTCCGAGCTGGAGGAGCAGTTCGGGCTGGAGCCGGTGCCCATCTACATCTCGCCCGTGCCGCTGGCCCGGCCCCAGCGCTCCGTGGAGTTCTACGGCGTGCAGGACCGGCTGCGCGAGGTGGACCTGGTGGTCACCACCGTCTACCACTGGCGCCTGGTCCGCGCCGCCGCCGAGGCCGTGGGCACCCCCACGGTGACCCTCAGCGTGAACCCGGAGACGGTGGACACCATGCGCCGCCGCCTGCGCGACACCTTCGTCACGGTGGTCGCGGTCGACCCGGTGTTCGGCGACCGCATCCGGGCCATGTACGAGGACGAGCTCACGGACCCGGACCGCATCCGCGTGGTGCTGGCCGACGACGCGCAGGCCGCCGCCGCCATCCCTCCGGGCGAGCCGGTGCTGCTCACGCGCGCCGCGCGCAGCCGCCTTGGCGACGGCTTCCCCAACCCGCTGCTTGTGCCGCACTCGCCCACCTTCTCGGCCCGCACCGCCCGCGAGCTGCTGGAGGTGATGATCCGCCTGAACGTGGGCGCCGGCCTCCGCACCAGCGCCGACGCCGCTCCGCTGGAGCCCGAGGCGCCCGCGGCGTAGCTCGGCCTTCACACCGTCTTCCCGCATCCGCTGCCACCAACAGCGCTGGGTGAACGGCGGGTGATCGGGATGACGTCCCTCGAAGCTCCAAACACACATCGGCCGTGTCGCCTGGTTCGCGACACGGCCGATGTATTTTCAGCGGATGTCCATCGACGGAATCGCACTCACGGCGCTCACCTGGCGGCCTGAGAGCCGCCACCCGCTCCCACAACCCGCGTGGGTGAGGGGACGTGCAGCCTGGCAAGTCCGACGGGCTCACGGGAGATG
>DASRQW010000083.1 GCA_035696245.1 Longimicrobiaceae bacterium
GCGCGCCGAGCAGCTCATCAGCGGCAGCACCATGATGGTCGCCAGCCGGTCCTTGGGGCTCTCGATGGTGCGGGTGGACATGATGCCCGGCACCGCGCACGCGTAGCCCGAGAGCATGGGGATGAAGCTGCGCCCGTGCAGCCCCACGCCGCGCATGAAGCGGTCCATGATGAAGGCCGCGCGCGCCATGTACCCCGTGTCTTCCAGGATGCCGATGAACAGGAAGAGGATGGTGATCTGCGGCAGGAACACGAGCACCGAGCCCACGCCCGCGATCACGCCGTCCACCAGCAGGCTGCGCAGGTCGCCCGGCGGCAGCATGCCGCCCACCGCGCCGCCGATCCAGCCGAACAGCGTCTCGACCACGCCGATGAGCGGCTCGGCCCAGGTGAAGATGGACTGGAACACGACCGCCATCAGCACCACGAAGAGGATAGGCCCCCACACGCGGTGCAGCGCCACGGCGTCGATCCGGTCCGTCAGCGTCTTCCCCCGCTCGCCCTCGCGCACGACGGTTCGGTCGATGACGTCCACGATCCAGCCGTAGCGCGCCTCGGCCTCCATGCTGCGCGGCGAGTGCCCGGCGGCCTCCACCGCCTGCCGCGCGCGCTCCACCGTGGCCTCCAGGCCGGGGATGCCGCCAAGGTGCCCGCCTGCGCTGGACACGGCGAGCAGGCGCAGCGACTCCATGGCCGCCGCGCCCGCACCCAGCCCCGCATCCACCAGCTTCTGTTCGACCGGCCGCAGCGCGTCCACCACCTCGCGCGGCAGCTCGAACTGGCGCTGCGCGGGGGGAAGGTCCGCGGCCTGGGCGACGGCGCGCTTGAGCACGTCCAGCCCCTCGCCGCGCGTGGCGACGGTGGCGACCACGGGCGCGCCCAGCTCCAGCGTGAGCTCCACCACGTCGATGCGCATGCCGGCCGCGATGGCGGCGTCCACCTGGTTCAGCGCGACCACGGTGGGGATGCCCAGCTCCAGCACCTGGCTGGCCAGGAAGAGGTTGCGCTCCAGGTTCTGCGCGTCGACCACCACGACCACCACGTCGGGCGCGGGCGCCTCGGCGGTGCGGCCCAGGAGGACGGCGAGCGCGATCTCCTCGTCCGGCGAGGCGGCGGAGAGCGAGTAGGTGCCGGGGAGGTCGAGCACGGCCACCGGGCGGCCGTCGGCGTCGCGGTAGCGGCCTTCCACGCGCTCCACGGTGACGCCGGAGTAGTTGCCCACTCGCTGGCGCATGCCCGTGAGGGCGTTGAAGAGCGTGCTCTTCCCCGTGTTCGGGTTGCCGATGAGCGCCACATGCAGGACACCCCCGCCGCGCGCGTTCTGCGCCAGCGAGGGTGTGCCGGATGCGGGCAGGGTTCCTGGCACCGCTACGTCCATCATTCCACCGTGATGTGCTCCGCCTCGGAACGGCGGAGCGTCAGCATGAATCCGCGGACCTTGACCTCGATGGGGTCGCCCAGCGGGGCCCGGCGAACCACCTCCACCGCCGTCCCGCGGATGAGGCCCATGTCCATGAGCCGCTTCACCGCCTCGCCGTCACCCTCCATCCGCGTGACGCGGCCCCGGTCGCCGGGGGCCATGTCGGCCAGCTTGCGCACCGTCAGCCGGCCAGCGGGAGCACCTTGATGGAGGAGGCGAGCGACGCGCCCAGCGCCAGCTTCGAGCCCTTCACCTCCAGCAGCATGCCGTTGCGCGAGTCCAGCACCTTCACGCACGCGCCTTCGAACAGCCCCAGGTGGCGCAGCCGGTGGGCCTCGCCGCCCTCGCACTCCATGCGGAGCACGGCGGCCTGGCACCCCGTGGCGCACGCGGCCAGCGGGCACTCGGCGCAGCGCCGGGCGACCGCCTTCTCCGTCTTCCTGAGTCCGAGGAGCCGCTTCAGCATCCCGCGTCCGTTTCCTGCAGCCGGTGAACGAAGCTGAGAATCAATTTCAACGAGCGAAAGATACAAACGTCGCCACGCGCACGCAAGGACGCCGTGCGTCTCCTTGCCGGGGCCGCGGGCGCGGGATACGATCCACCCCCGGGCGGCTCTTCCGTCCTGTTTCGACCGGCCGTTCCGCCGCTTCGCCGTCCATCTCCCGTGCCCTCGTCTTCGCCGTCTTGAGCCTCCCCGTCGTACAGCCGTCCGCGCCATCCGTTGGGGCCTACACGCCGCCGCTGCGGCTCACGGGCACGGTCGTCTCGCAGTTCTTCCGCTTCCGGTGCGACCGGCAGCTGCGGTACGATCTGGTGCCGGAGCGCGACCGGGGCGGCGACGTGCCGCGCACGAACCTCGATCCGTCGGCCGGCCCCGTCGTCGGCTCGCGGCCGGGGATGGGGCTGCTCACGCAGGCGGGGCGGCGCTGGGAGCGGAAAAAGCTGCGCGAGCTGGAGCGGCGCTTCGGGCCCGATGCGATTCTGGGGCGCGGATACGATGAGCTGGGCAATCCCAACCGGCTGCCGTACGAGGACGTGGTCGACGCGCTCAGACAGCCGGGCGGGTGGAAGTTCCTCGTGCAGCCCGAGCTTCGGGTGCCAGACGCGGCTCGGTTCGCGGAGCGGTACGGGTTCGATGCGGCGCGCATCGACCTGGCGCCCGCGCAGCCGGACCTCATCCGCATCCGGCGGACGCGGAGCGGGCGAATCTCTCTCGGTGTCATCGACATCAAGTGGAGCAGGGAAGGGAGCCTGCCGCACTTCGCGCAGGTGGCGTTCTACACGCTGCTGCTGGAGGAGATCTGCCGGCAGGAGGAGATCGACGTCCGCGTGGATGCGCGGAGCGGGTGGATTTGGTCGCGCGGCTCGCGCGGGCCCAAGCGCTTCGAGCTGGCCGCCTACCGCCACCACGTGCGCGAGTTCCTGCGGACCGACCTGCCGCGGGTCTCCGGCTGCGCGCCCGCGGACTGTGCGTGGCACCTGACGGCGCAGTCCAGCGGCTGCCGCTACTTCCACCACTGCCGCGCGGAAGCGGAGGCGGCAGACGACCTGGCGCGCATCCCCGGCCTCACGCCGCTGGCGAAGCAGGTCCTGCGCGGGCGGAAGATTCGCAGCGTCAAGGAGCTGGCGACGGCGGGCACGTTCCGGAAGGACGTCTACACCGGCTGCCACGCGCTGGAGGCAAACGAGCCCGCGCTGAAGCAGCGGGCGCAGGCGCTCCGCTTCGGCAAGGTGTTCGACGTCGAGGGCCGGACGCAGCTCATGGGCGCAGGCGAGGGAACACGCATCCTGCTCTCGGCAGAGGGCGATCCCGTGACCGGGCTCTGCTTTGCGCTGGGGGTGCGGGTCGAGACGAATGGCGGGCGCGCGAAGGACGCGGCGGACGTCTTCCTCGCGCGCGCGGGAACGCCCGCGGGCGAGCGGGAGATGCTGCGCGGATTCCTAGAGCGTGTTGGCGACGTCGTGGGCCAAGTGGAGCGTGTGGCGGCGGAAG
>DASRQW010000084.1 GCA_035696245.1 Longimicrobiaceae bacterium
CCGAGCCCGGGCGAAGGCGGCGCGGGTCCTGGAACTCGTTCAGCTCCGCGAGGAGCGCGTCCGCCTCGGTCTCGGCGAGCTCCGCGCGCGAGAGGAGCTCGGAGAGCGTCTCGCCGGAGCGGAGCGTGTCCTGGAAGCCGACCTCCGCCGGGTTCGCGTGCGCGGCCGGGAGGAGGGCGGGCGGGGCGACCGTGCCGGGCGCGACCCGCAGCTCCACGAAGCTGCCGGCGATGGCGACGCCGAAGGCGGCGAACACGCCGAGGGCGAGGATTCTCTGGGTGGTGCGCATTTGCTCGGTGGAAGTAGTGTTCGAACCGACTTCACGAAAGCGACAGTGTCATCCCGAGCTCAGGCTCGGGATGACGCGGGGTGTCGTATTTTTCCTGCTGTGTGGTCCGTGAACCGACGGTCAGTCCATCTGGCGACGGATGAAGGTCGGGATCTCGAGATCGCTCGGAAGCTTTCGCTCGATGGGCCGGATGTCCGCCTCGCGCTGGATGGGCGCGAGTGGGACGGGCGCCGCGCTGGGCCGGGGCGCAGCGGCGGCGGTGCGCGGCTCCGGGCGCCGCGCCGCGAAATTAGGGCGGATGACGTTGTCGCTCCGCTCGAAGATCTCCTGCTTGTCGAAGCCGGTGGCGATGACGGTGACGCGGACGGCGCCCTCCATGGAGGAGTCGTGCACCGCGCCGAAGATGATCTCCGCCTCCTCGCCCGCCGCCTCCTGGATGATGCTGCTGATCGTCGTCACCTCGTCGATCGCCAGGTCCATCCCGCCCGTGATGTTGATCAGCACCCCGGCCGCGCCCTGGATGGAGATGTTGTCCAGCAGCGGGGAGCTGATCGCCTCCTGCGCCGCCTCCACCGCCCGGTTCTCCCCCGCCCCGTACCCGGTGCCCATCAGCGCCGCGCCGCGGTTGCTCATGATGGTGCGCACGTCGGCGAAGTCCACGTTCACCTCGCCGGTAACCCGGATCAGGTCCGAGATCCCCTGGGTGGCGTGCAGCAGCACCTCGTCGGCCTTCTTCAGCGCGTCCTTGAAGGAGGTGCCCTTGCCCACCACCGAGAGCAGGCGCTCGTTGGGCACCACGATCATGGTGTCGCAGGCGCGCTTCAGCTCGCCCAGGCCGTCGTCGGCCTGGCGCATGCGCTTCTTGCCCTCGAAGAGGAAGGGCTTGGTGACGATGGCGATGGTGAGGGCGCCCATCTCGCGCGCCATCTCGGCGATCACCGGGGCGGCGCCGGTACCGGTGCCGCCACCCATCCCCGCGGTGATGAAGACCAGGTCGGCGCCCTCCAGCGCCTTCCGCATCTCGTCGCGGTTCTCCTCCAGCGCGCCTGCGCCGATCTCGGGCCGCGCGCCGGCGCCCAGGCCGCGCGTGAGCTTGGCGCCGATCTGGATCTTGATCCCCGACTTGCTCTCCTTGAGGGCCTGCGCGTCGGTGTTCACCGAGATGAACTCCACGCCCTCCAGGTCCTCGTCGATCATGCGGTTGACGGCGTTCCCGCCGCCGCCGCCCACGCCCACGACCTTCATGCGGGCGTTCTGCGAGGTGGGCTCTTCGTACTCGAAGATCATCATCTGTCTTCCTCCTCCATCCGCAAAGGGAGGTACGGCCTGGTGAGTTTCGTAAGGAACAAGGCGCGGCCAGGGCTCAGAAGAAGTCCGTGAGCCAGTCGCGCATCCACTTTATGACGCCGTTGACGGAGCCGCCGCCGGAAGCGGAGCCCCCTTCGGGAAGGTCCTGGAGCATGCGCCGGGAGCCGTACATGGCCAGCCCGGCAGCCGTGGCAAACTTGGGCCTGCGCACCGAATCTGCAAGCCCCACGAGGCCCTCGCCCGGTACGCCGATGCGCACGGGAGCCGCGAAGGCGCGCTCGGCCAGCTCGGCGATCCCGTGCATGCTCGCGCCGCCGCCGGTGAGCACGATTCCGCCGCCCAGGCGCGAGGCGAAGCCGCTGCGGTCCAGCTCGGCCGCGACGAGGCCCAGGATCTCGTCCATGCGCTGCTCGATGATGTGCGCCAGCAGCTCGCGGGCGATGCGCCGCGTCTGCCCGGCGGCGGCGCCGGGGATCTCGATGGTCTCCTTGGGGTCGACCAGGTCCGTCCGCGCCGAGCCGAAGCGCTCCTTGGCGCGAACGGCTTCCGCGTACGGCAGCGAGAGGCCCTTCGCGAGGTCGTTGCTCACGGTCGACCCGCCCCAGGGGAGCGAGGCGAGGTGGCGGATCTTGCGCTCGTGGAAGATCACCACGTCGGTCGTGCCGCCGCCCAGGTCCACCAGCGCGGTGCCGATCTCCTTCTCGTCGTCCGACAATACGGCCATCGAAGAAGCGATGGGCTCCAGCACCAGCTCGGCGACCTGGTAGCCGGCGCGCGACACCGACTTGCGGATGTTCTGCGACGACGAGGTGCTGCCGGTGACGATGAAGACCTCGGCCTCTAGGCGCGTGCCCGCCATCCCGACTGGATCGCGGATACCGTTCTGCGAGTCGACGATGTACTCCTGCGGGATGGCGTGCAGCAGCTCGCGGTCGCCGGGGATGACCACGGCGCGGGCAACCTCGTGCACGCGGTCCACGTCGCCGCTGCGGATCTCGCCATCCTTGCCCACGGCGACGACGCCGGTGGACGGCCAGGCGTGGATGTGCTCGCCCGCGATGCCGGTGTAGAGCCGGTCCACGGTGACGCCCGCCATCAGCTCGGCTTCCTTGACCGCCTTGCGCACCGACTCGGTGGTGGCCTCGATGTCGGTCACCACCTCGCGGCGGATGCCGCCGGTCTTGGACTGGCCGACGCCCAGGATCTTGACCTGCGCGCGGTGGGGCGAGTCGCCCGAGACCTCCGCGATGACCGCGGCGGTCTTGCTCGACCCGATGTCCAGCCCGGCAACCAGAGTTTGACGCATGCGTGGGCTTCTAGCGGAGCGCGGATGGAGGTGCGGGCGCCGCGGCGGCCGGGGCCGGTACGGGCGCGGGTGCCGCCGGGGCGGCCTGGGGCATGCGGACCACGACCTGGTCCTCGAAGCGAAGGTCCACGCTCACCGGCGTGGACGGCCTGCCGCCGAGGGACGCGAGGCGGTGCGAGACGTCCGCCAGCGCGGCGTCGAGCCGGAGCAGGCGGTCGGACTGCGCGCCGACGGGGACGACGACCTCGGCGTCGGGATTCGACAGCGTCAGCCGCAGCTCGCCGGGGCGGCCGGCGCGGACTTCCGAGATGCGGGCGGCGAGCGCCGGGTCCAGGTCGGAGATGCGCTGCGTCTCGGCCAGCACGGTGCGCATCCCCGCGTCCTTCACCCGCCCGTCGCGGCCTCGCTCCGACCGGCCGCGGGCCAGGGGGAGGTCGACCGGGACGCGCGCCGGGTCCAGCGGAAGCACCTCGCCGTCGGCGGTGACGGGGACGAGCGTGGCGCCTTCGACGAGGGCGGCGGGGCGCTTCTCGGTCACCTGGATGCGCAGGGTGTGCGGCAGGCGGCGCTCCACGACGGCGGCGGCGATGGCGGGGTGGCGCCGAAGAGCGGCCTCCCACCCGCTGGGGTCCGTCCACAGGCTCTCGCCCATGCGGATGCCCGAGGCGGCGAGCACGTCGTGCGGGGCGAGGAGGCGCGTGCCGGCCACCTCCACCCGCTCGGCAGCGAAGCCGGGGATGCGCGGCAGCACCCGCGGCGCCCACCACGGCGACGACCCGCCCGCGGCGGCGACCACTGCGGCGAGGCCGATGCCGGCCAGGGCGCGCTTCCTCACCCCAGCGCTCCCGCCCGCTCGCGCGAGCGCAGCGACACCAGCAGCTCGCGCGCGGCGGAGTCCAGGTTGCCGGCGCCCAGGGTGATGCACAGGTCGCCCGGCTCCAGCGCCTCGCCCACGCGGGCGGGTACGTCGGCGCGCTCGGCCACGTAGCGCACGTCTGCCCCTGCGTCGCGCGCGGCGCTGGCGATCATCTCTCCCTTGATGCCGGGGATGGGCTGCTCGCGCGCGGCGTAGATGTCGGTCACGAAGACCACGTCGGCCAGGGCGAGGGCCTCGCCGAACTGCGCGGCGAAGTCGCGGGTGCGCGAGTAAAGGTGCGGCTGGAAGACGGCCACCAGACGGCGATCGGCGTGCGCGGCACGGGCGGCGTTCAGGGTGGCGGAGATCTCGGTGGGGTGGTGCGCGTAGTCGTCCACCAGCAGAACGCCCGCGGCCTCGCCCACCTGCTCGAAGCGCCGGTCCACCCCGCCGTACGACAGCAGCCCCGCCGCGACGGCGTCCCACTCCGCGCCCAGGTGCCGGGCGACGGCGACCGCGGCGAGCGCGTTGCGCACGTTGTGCAGCCCCGGCGCGTGCAGCTTCGCGCGGCCCAGCGTCTTCCCCTTCTCCACCACGTCGAACGACGAGGAGCCGCCGACCAGGTCGATATCCACCGCGCGCAGATCGGCCGTCTCGCTCGTGCCGTACGACATCCGCGCCGCGGGATTCCCACCTACCGAGGCCAGCAGCTTGGCGGCGCCCGCGTCGTCCGCGCAGCAGGCGATCATCCCGTCCGCGGGCACGGTGCCCACGAAGGTGGCGAACGCCTCCTCGATGGCCTCCAGCGAGCCGTAGATGTCGAGGTGGTCGGCCTCGAGCGTGGTCACGACGGCGATGGTGGGGCGGAGCTGGTGGAAGGAGCGGTCGTACTCGTCGGCCTCCACCACGTACAGGTCGCGGCCGCCGGGGCGCAGATTGCCGTTCCACGCCGGCACGCGGGCGCCCACGAAGCCGGTAGGGTCCATCCCCGCCGCGGCGAGCACGGCGGTGGTGAGCGTGGTGGTCGTCGTCTTCCCGTGCGTGCCGGCGATGCCCACCACCTTGGCGTGGTTCACGATGGCGCCCAGCGCCTCGGCACGCTTCAGGACGGGAATGCCGCGCTGGCGGGCGGCCACGATCTCCGGGTGGTCCGCCGGAACGGCCGCGGTGGCGACCAGCGCGGCGCAGCCTTCCAGGTGCGACGGGTCGTGCCCCTCGGTGACCTGGGCGCCCAGCGCTTCCAGGGCGTGCACGCCGGGTCCGGGATGCGCGTCGCAGCCGGTGACCCGCACGCCGGCACGCAGCAGCATGTCGGCCAGAGGGGTCATCCCCGCCCCGCTGATGCCCATGAAGTGCACGGGCCCGCCGCGGGAAAGCTCCACCAGATCGAAGGGGCTCAATATACCGCCCGTGCTTGGGATTCGAAAGGATCGTTCGGGGCCGCGAAAGCCCGCTCCGCGCCAGTGCCTTCGGTGCAAACAGCAGACTCCGCGGAAGCCTTTCCGAAGTCGTCCGGAGAGGTGCGGACGGGAGATGCGAACGATGCCCGGAAGCGCACAGCCGAGGTCTCGGCGAACGTCTTCACCGGCTCACCGCGAGGCGGATGAGCTGGGCGACGATGCGGTCCGCCGCGTCGGGGATGCCGCGGGCGCGGGAGGCGGCAGCCAAGCGCGCGCGGCGGGCAGGATCGTTCGCAAGCGACAGGATCTCCGTCCACAGCTTGCCGCTGCCCAGCTCCGGCTCGTTCACGACCGCAGCGGCGCCCGCCTGCTCCAGCGCGACCGCGTTGTGGTGCTGGTGGTTGGCGGCGGCGTGCGGCAGCGGGACGAGCACCATCGGGATCCCCCACGCGCACAGCTCGGCCAGCGCCATGGCACCGGCGCGCGACACGGCGAAGTCCGCGGCGGCAAGGGCGCCCGGCATGTTCTGGATGTACGGGAAGGCGTGCACCCAGCTCGCGGCGCCGGTCGCGTCCAGCCGCGCGGCGACGCTCTCGTAGTGCGCGGGTCCCGTGGCCCACAGCAGCTGGAAGTCCGCCGGCGGCGCGGGGAGCTTGCCCGCGGCGACGCCGTTGAGCGCCGCGAGCAGCGCCTCGTTCACCGGGCGCGCGCCCTGGCTGCCGCCGACGATGAGGCCGACGGTGCCCTCCGCGGAGAGGCCGAAGCGCGCCCGCGCGTCCGCCCGGTCGATGGACGGGTCGGGCGGACGGATGGGGTTGCCGAACTCGAACACCTCGGTCTTCGCGCCCGGCTTCAGGTGCTTGCGCGCCTCCGGGAAGGCGAGGTGGAGCTGGCGCACGCGGCCGTCCACCAGGCGCGTGACGAGGCCGGGATACGAGTTCTGCTCCTGCACCGCCGCGGGCACGCCACGCAGCAGGGCGGAGGCGACGGCGGGGCCGCTCGCGTAGCCGCCCGTGCCGACCACGAGGTTGGGCTTGAACTCGCGGAACACGCGCGCCAGGCCCGTCATCGACCGGAAGAGCGAGGGGACGAGCACCCAGTTGCGCCAGGGCTGCTCGCGCCGGATGGGCTCGAACGGCAGCAGCGTGTGGGGCACGCCGCGCTCCGGCAGCACGCGCGCTTCCACGCCGCGCTGGGCGCCCACGAAGTAGACCTCGGCGCGCGGGTCCAGCCGCTGGAACGCTTCCGCCAGGGCGAGGGCCGGGTACAGGTGCCCGCCGGTGCCGCCGCCCGCGAAGAGCACGCGCGGAACCGGGCCGGGCGCGACCGCCGTGGGCTCCGGCTCCAGCGAGGGCTGTGGCGGTACGACCTCTTCCACCTCGGCCGGGATGGTCTCGGCGAGCGGCGTGGGGCTGGTGTCGCTCATGCGCGCTTCTCCCGCCCGGCACGGGCGACGTTGAGTAGGATGCCCACGGCCGCGAACGAGGTGAGCAGCGCGCTCAGGCCAGACGACATGAACGGCAGCGCCACGCCCGTGGTGGGCAGCAGCGCCATCGCCACGGCCATGTGCAGGAAGGCGGCGACGGCGATCACGTTCGTCATCCCGATGGCGACCAGGTAGCCGAATCCGTCCGGCGCCCTCGCGGCGATGCGGTAGCCCACGAGCATGAACGCGGCGAAGAGCGCGACGACGAAGACGATGCCGAAGATGCCCCACTCCTCCGAGATCATGGAGAAGAGGAAATCGTTGTTCGCCTCGGGCAGGAAGCCGAACTTCTGCCTGCTACCGCCGAAGCCCGTGCCGCCCAGCCCGCCGCTGCCGATGGCGATGAGCGACTGGTAGATCTGGTAGCTCACTCCTGCGGGATCCGACTCGGGCGAGAGGAACGCCGCGATCCGCCGCATGCGGTAGCCCTCGTGCGTGATGGAGTGCCACACCAGCGGCACGGCGCCCATGCCCAGAAGGATGAAGTGGCCGATGCGCGCCCCGCCCGCGAACAGCACCAGCGCACCCAGCAGGGCGATGAGCAGCGCCGCCGACAGGTTGGGCTCGCGGAACACGAGCAGGATCACGGCGAGCCAGACCACCAGGAAGGGCATGAGGCCCTTGCTCATGGAATGCAGCCGGTCCTGCTTCTTGACCGCCATCGCCGCGGTCCACACGATCACGGCCAGCTTGGCGAACTCGCTGGGCTGGAACATGATGCCCAGGTTCAGCCAGCGGCGCGCGCCGTTGATGCGGGGCGCGATGGCGTTCGTCCCCGGCATCACGATCACCACCAGCATCACCATGACGGCGATGAGCATCGGCCAGGCGAGCTTCTCCCAGTTCCGGTAGTCGACCCGCGAGAGAACGGCGGCGAGGACGAAGCCCATCACCGCGCCGCTGATCTGCTTCACGGCGAAGTAGTAGCCCGGCAGGCCGTCGTACGCGGCCATGAAGCTGCTGGCGCTGTACAGCTCGATCACGCCGAACGAGAAGGCGGCGAGCGTGAGCAGGATCAGCGCGCGCCCCTCCCACGCGTCGGGCGAGGCGGGGAGGGCGGACGCGCAGCGTGGCGGCGTGGCGGACGACCGCGGACGGTCGAGCACGGGCGCCAGCTCCTGCGGCAGGTCGGCCGGGCGCTTGGGCTTGCGGGCGAGGGCCTTCACGCGGCACCTCCCGCGAGCTCGGCGAAGCGGCGGCCGCGCTCCTCGTAGTTCGCGAACATGTCGAAGCTGGAGCAGGCGGGGGAAAGCAGCACCACGTCACCGGCGCGCGCCAGCTCTCCGGCGCGCTTCACCACCTCTTCGAACGACCCGTCCACGCGCTCCAGCGGGACGTGGCCGGCCAGGTCGTGCTCCACCTGCGGCGCCGCCTCGCCGAACGCGACCACGCTGCGGACACGTCCCTCCAGGTCGGGCAGGAGTTCGCTGTACGGCTCGCCCTTGTGTTTGCCGCCGAGCAGCAGGACGGTCGGGCGGCTGGTGCTGCGCAGGGCGACGCGGGTCGATGCGACGTTGGTCGCCTTGCTGTCGTTGATCCACAGCACGCCGTCGTGGTCCGCGACGGGCTGGAGACGGTGCTCCGGCGCGTGGAAGCTCTTCAGGCCGCGGGAGATGGACTCCGCGTCGGCGCCGAAGAGACGTGCGGCGATGGCGGCGGCCAGCGCGTTCGCCGCGTTGTGGGGACCGAGGATGCGAAGCTCGTCCGTCCGCACCAGCGCCTCGTCCGCGTCGTCCCGGCTGAGGCGGAGCGTCAGCACGCCGTCGTCCGAGACGAAGCCGCCCATCTCATCGGCGGAAAGCTGGCTCGCGACGCGGAAGTAGTAGCGCGTCCCAAGCGCATCGCCCGGAAGCTCGCGGGCCGTCTCGTCTTCCCCGTTCAGGATCCAGACGCTGTCCGCGGCCGCGTTGCGGAAGAGGCGCGCCTTGTCGTTGTAGTAATCCACCAGGCTGGCGTACCGGTCCAGATGGTCGGGCGCCAGGTTGGTCAGGATGCCCATCGCGGGCGCGAACTTGTCGATGTCCGCGAGCT